>JANRKT010000166.1:0-3174 GCA_033763355.1 Chitinophagaceae bacterium
TGCAGAAAAACATTGTTCAGAACGGGCAGAATATAGACATCCGGGCATTATCGAAAGGCAATTACTTCATCAGGTTCTCCGATGCCAAAGGAAATTTACTGGATACACATCATGTGGCAGTTATACAGTAATTAAAATATAAACAGAAAAAAACCGGGAGTATCGTCCCGGTTTTTTATTTCCCAATCTTTTTAAGCAACGGAGGCTTTTTCCTCAGCTCTTCCATGCCTTTTTGAAATGCGCTGTCACTCATAATAGATTTTCTTCCGGGAGATGTTACAAATGGTATGTTATCATTTCTGTAATACCACGGAACCGGGTTTCTTTCAATATTATTCAGACCCCTGAATGCATTAGGGATTTTAATTCCCTTACCCAGATCTGCAGCTATACAGGGCATATTATCCAGACCGAGGGAGTAAATAGTCCCTTTTTCATTTTCGCCAATGATTTTTTGCCCGTCAAGGTTGCTGCGGATATAATATTTCTCATGAATACTGGTATCTGTTATTTGTAAATTTTCCTGTGCAGTAACAAAAAATGAAACCAAAACTAAAATAGATATACCGGCTACTTTTTTCATAACAGCATATTTTGAATAAGATATTTTAAAGTAAATAAAGTTACAAAATTACTTCCTCATTTTCTTATAAGCATTGATCAGCCCGTTGGTAGATGAATCGTGCCCGGTAACAGAATGATCATTATTTAATTCAGGTAAAATTTTATTAGCCAGTTGCTTTCCCAGTTCAACACCCCATTGGTCAAAACTGAAGATGTTCCAGATTACGCCCTGCACAAATATTTTATGCTCGTACAATGCAATTAACTGTCCCAGTGTAAATGGGGTAATTTTTTTAATTAGGAATGAATTCGTGGGGCGGTTGCCTTCAAAAACTTTATAAGGGGCTAACTGTTTTGCCTTATCATCCGGTATGTTGCTCATTTCCTTCAGAACATCTTCTTCAGTTTTGCCGTTCATCAATGCTTCGGTTTGCGCAAAAAAGTTTGAAAGCAGTTTGATATGATGGTCGCCAACGGGGTTGTGGCTTATGGCAGGCGCAATAAAATCGCATGGTATTAAAACAGTGCCCTGGTGTATCAGTTGGTAAAAAGCATGCTGCCCGTTTGTTCCGGGTTCGCCCCATACAACAGGCCCGGTTGAATAATTTACCTTATTCCCACTCCGGTTAACATACTTGCCATTGCTCTCCATATTTCCCTGCTGAAAATAAGCTGCAAAGCGGTGCATGTATTGGTCATAGGGTAAGATGGCTTCGCTTTGTGCACCAAAAAAATTGGTGTACCACAAGCCCGTTAAAGCCATAATAACCGGTATGTTTTTTTCAAATGCAGTATCAGTGAAATGCAGGTCGGTTTCATGTGCCCCTTTCAGCAGTTGCTCAAAATTTTCGTAGCCCGTGGTTAATGCTATAGATAACCCTATTGCACTCCACAAACTGTACCTTCCCCCAACCCAATCCCAAAACTCAAACATGTTTGCCTTATCAATTCCAAACTTCACCACTTCCTTTTCATTGGTGGAAAGGGCAGCAAAATGTTTGGCTATGCATTTCTCATCTTTCGCTCTTTCAAGAAACCAGTTTCTTGCAGTATATGCATTGGTCATGGTTTCCTGCGTGGTAAATGTTTTGGATGCAATGAGAAAAAGCGTTTCTTCTGCATTTACTTTTTTCAGGATTTCGGCTACATGTGTCCCGTCAACATTGGAAACAAAATAAGTCTGGATGCCATTTACCCAATACGGTTTTAGTGCTTCAGTTACCATTACAGGCCCCAGGTCGCTGCCACCAATACCGATATTTACAATGTACTTCATCTTTTTCCCGGTATAGCCCTTCCAGTCACCGCTATGCACCGCTGAACAGATTTTTTTTATTTGTTCAAGCACCTTTTTTACATCAGGCATTACATCCCTGCCATCGGTATAAACAGGCCTGCCTGAAAAATTACGCAGTGCCACGTGAAGAACAGAGCGGTTTTCAGTCAGGTTGATTTTTTCACCATTAAACATGGCTGATATGGCGTCTTTCAATTTACATTCATCAGCCAGCTGAAAGAGCAATTGCAGGGTTTTATCTGTTACCAGGTTTTTGGAATAGTCAAAGAGTATATCGCCATAAAGAATTGAAAACTTTGAAAACCGGTGCGGGTCTTTATTAAAGATATCCTTCAGGTGGACCTGTTTGATTTCATTTTCGCAGTGCTCTTTTAATAACTTCCATGAACCGGTTTGAACGGGATTTACTTTTGGAAACATAATTTGAATATTATAAACTTTCTATAACCTGTATTGTTTTCTCTGCCATTTCTTTCGTAATATCAAGGTGCAGCACCATCCTGATTTGATCGGATGAGATGGCAATTACATAAATATCATGTGCCTTCATGGCCTCAGCAAAACTATATACACTATAATTATCCTTAAGAGAAAAGATGATGATGTTGGTTTCAACCGGCAGGAGTTCTTTTACAAAACTTTTTTTATTTAATGCCGCTGCAATTTGCTGCGCATGCAAATGATCTTCTTTTAACCTTTGTACATTATGCTGCAGGGCATAAATACCTGCTGCTGCAAGGTATCCGGCTTGCCTCATGCCGCCCCCAAAAATTTTTCTGATCCGCCTTGCATTTTTTATAAAATCTTTTTTGCCCAACAGCAAACTGCCCACCGGCGCCCCGAGGCCTTTGCTCAGGCAAACGGAAATGCTGTCAAATATTCTTCCATAATCTTCCGGTTTTTGATTTTTTGCAATAAGAGCATTGAATAGCCTGGCTCCGTCAATGTGTAATGCAAGTCCTTTTTGACTGCAAACCTCCTTTATTTCAAGGATTTCAGACCAGTCATAACAGCTTCCTCCACCAAGGTTTGAGCTGTTTTCCAGGCTAACCAAAGCAGAAGGAGGTTTATGTACATCATCAGGATTAATAGATTCCAAGACCTGCTTTGCCTTTACGAGGCCCCTTTCCCCGTCAATTAGTTTTACTGAGCAACCCGCATTGAATGCAAGGCCGCCGCCCTCATACTGATAAATATGGGAAGTCTTGTCACAAATCACTTCATTGCCAGGCTTCGTATGGCATTTAATTGCAATTTGATTGGTCATGGTTCCGCTCGGGCAAAAGAGGGCCGCTTCCATTCCAAAAATGGAG
>JANRKT010000167.1:0-5964 GCA_033763355.1 Chitinophagaceae bacterium
AGGTTTTATAGCAGGCCTTTACCCGGCTTTTGTGCTTTCTTCGTTTAAACCCATACTTGTTTTAAAAGGGAGGTTCCGTTCAAACAAATACGGGCTGGCATTGCGCAACGGGCTGGTGATTTTTCAATTTGCCATTTCAGTTATACTGATTGTATCAACTATTATTGTCAATCACCAGATGAACTACATGTTAGGAGATAAATTAGGTTTTAAAAAAGACCATGTAATTGTGGTTGAAAGAACTGACCTGATCGAAAACGAACTTGCAGCTTTCAAAAACGAATTGCTGACAATCCAGGGTGTTGAATCTGCCAGTGGCACTACCACAATGCCCGGAAACCTGAACTTTTTTGGAATTACTTTCCAGGAAATGGGATCAAAAGCGCCAATGACAGGAAGGGGCATCATCGTAGATGAAGATTTTGGTAAAACACTTGGTTTGGAAATTAAAGAAGGGCGTTTCTTTTCGAAAGACTTTTCTACCGATACCTTATCTGTTGTACTGAACGAAAGAGCAGTAAAAGAACTCGGGTTAAAAAATGCTGTTGGCTCCCGTCTTACAGCGCCTGACGAATTTTTCAATGCTCCTGATGGCTCACAATATATTTATACAGTAACAGGCGTGGTAAAAGATTTCCATTATCATTCCCTGCACGAACCTATCTCACCGCTTATATTCATTTACTCCAAAAAATTTGGAGGCCGGTCGCCATTGGTTGCATTAAGAATAAAGGGGAATAATTTCCAGGCGGCGTTAGGTGGCGTTGAAAGCATATGGAAGAAATTTGTGAAAGACCGTCCATTTCATTATTATTTTCTTGATCAGTCCCTGGCTGACCAGTACAAGGCCGAACAGACCACACAAAAAATATTCACCGTGTTTTCGGGACTTGCCATTTTTATTGCATGTATCGGTTTGCTGGGCCTGGCTGCTTATGCAACACAGCAACGCACAAGGGAAATCAGTATAAGAAAAGTATTGGGCGCCAGCGAAGGCAATATTGTTTCCATGCTCTCAAAAGATTTTATGAAACTCGTATTGATTGCAACACTGCTTGCATTTCCGCTTGCGTGGTGGGGCATGAACAACTGGCTGCAGGATTTTGCCTATCGTGTAAACATCAGCTGGTGGGTATTTATTCTGGCTGCTGCAGCAGCATCGGCCATTGCATTGTTCACCATCAGTTTCCAGGCTATTAAAGCGGCGCTGGCAAACCCGTCAAAAAGTTTGAGGACAGAATAGGAGTGCGAATCTCTGATTCGCAAAATAAAACTATACCGGCGAATCCCCGGTTCGCTCTTATGTTACTTATTCCTGCCCGTTCGTTTCCGGACAAAAACTGTCCGTTTTCGTACACCTGCATTCTTATAAACGGATTAAACACCACGTTTTCAGAAGGCTGCAAATATTGGTACGGGGGTTGAAAACATAATGTGTCCCTTTCAGGTTGCCGGCCAATAGTAACCGGTTTTACTTTTAATCACAACAACATGTTCAGGAATTATTTCATTATCGCCATCCGCAATTTCTGGAAAAACAAAATTTTTTCTCTTATCAATATATCCGGGCTTGCCATCGGCATAAGCGCTGCACTTGTTATTTACCTGCTGGTGTATTATGAATTCAGTTTTGATAAGTTTCATAATGACGGAGGCCGTATTTACAGGGTGGTATCCAACCTCAATTTTCCGGGACAGTTAATTACCAATGGCGGTGTATCTGCGCCATTGCCGGAAGCCGTTAAAAGGGAAGTAACAGGTATTGAAACTGCTTCCGCATTCCATACCTATAATGCAAAAGTTACACTGCCAACTACAGTGAGCGATAAACCGGTTATCTTCAAAAACCAGCAGGACATTATATTCGCTGACAATGATTATTTCAGGCTCATACCTTATACATGGCTGGCAGGCTCACCCCAAAGCTCCCTTACAGAACCTTTTAAAGTGGTATTGACAGAAAGCAGGGCCAAAACCTATTTTCCCGGAACCGGTTTTGCAGATATCCCGGGAAGGACAGTTACGTACAACGATTCCATTCATGTGTCTGTAAGCGGAATTGTAAAGGACCTTGATGAAGCAACTGATTTTATTTTTAAAGAATTCATTTCTTTAAGTACTGTACCCAACAGCGGTTTAAAAAACAATATGGGCTGGAACGAATGGGGCAGTGTAAATTCCGCATCACAATTTTTGGTGAAGCTGAACAAAGGGGTTACGCCAAAAGAGGTGGAGCAGCAACTGGCATCCCTTCGCAACAAATATCACAAGGATGATTTCATGAAAACTGCAAACCTCCTGCAGCCGCTTGGTGAATTGCATTTTACAGGCGATTATGACATGTTCAGTAAAAGGCAGGCGCACAAACCCGCTTTATACGGATTGCTTGCAGTAGCTGCGTTCCTGCTGATGCTGGGCTGCATCAATTTTATTAACCTTACCACGGCCCAGGCGGCATTAAGGGCTAAAGAAATTGGCGTACGCAAAACCATGGGGAGTTCAAAACGCCATCTTGTGCTGCAATTTCTCGGAGAAACTTTTCTGTTTACCACCCTGGCAACAATGTTTTCTATTCTCCTTGCACCGGTTATCCTGAAAATATTTTCAGATTTCATGCCGCCTGAATTAAAGTTCAGTATTGTACAGCAGCCGCACATCATCATCTTTATTATTTTGCTGATCCCGGCAGTAAGTTTTTTGTCAGGAATTTATCCTGCAATGGTACTGGCGGGTTTTAAACCCGTGCTTGTTTTAAAAAACCAAGCTTACAGCGGCACTGCAAAAACACGTAAAGCATGGCTCCGGAAATCATTAACTGTATCCCAGTTTGTAATTGCGCAGTTCTTTATTATTGCCACATTGCTCGTGAGCAAACAGATACATTATTCAATTAACAAAAGCATGGGTTTCCGTAAAGATGCTGTGGTGTTTGTACAGGCCCCGTGGAACGACAAGAACCCCGGCAACCGTTTTGTACTTTTGAACAAACTGCGTTCAGCGCCTGAGTTTGAAATGGTGAGCCTCGCAGGTTCACCGCCTGCAACAACAGGATACTCCACCACGAGCATGAAATTTAACGACGGGAAAAAAGAAATTGAAAGTATGGTGGAAATAAAATCTGCCGATTCAGTTTACTTTAAATTATACAACCTTAAACTTGCCGCCGGCAGGTTACCGCAGGAAAATGACAGCCTCGTAAAGGGATACCTTATCAATGAAACTTACGCAAAATTCCTCGGGTACCAGAACGCTGCGGATATTGTGGGCAAACAAATCAACAGGGGCGACAATGAAGGCATACCCATTTCAGGTGTATTGAAAGATTTCCATTTCAAATCTACCCATAATGCCATTAAACCGCTTGCTTATACAAGCGTAACCGGCAATTATTTTTCCTATCACATTTTACTCAAACCAAACAATGCAGGGGGGGCAATATGGAAAAACGGTATTGCCCGGCTGGAAAAAGCATGGAAAGAAGTATATCCTGATTTTGATTTTGAATACAAGTTCATGGATGAAAGCATTGCCGGTTTTTACAAAGCCGAACAGAATGTATCCCGTTTGCTGAAATGGGCGGCAGGGCTTTGTATATTTATCAGTTGCCTTGGCTTGCTGGGCCTTGTTATTTATACCACCAACCTGCGTACCAAAGAAATCGGTGTAAGAAAAGTATTGGGGGCCTCAGTTATGCAGATTGTTTCATTGCTTTCGAAAGAGTTCCTTGCACTGGTGCTGGTTGCTTTTGCAATTGCAGCGCCGCTTGCATGGTGGGCCATGAACAAATGGCTGCAGGATTTTGCTTACCGTACTGCACTGAGCTGGTGGGTTTTTGCAGGATGCGGGTTGGGAATGCTTATTATTGCCTTGCTTACTTTAAGTTTACGAACCATTAAAGCGGCAGGCAATAACCCGGTGGGGGCATTGAGGAGCGAATGAAGGTAATGCAGCATTACCTGTTTTCAGGCGACATTAATTGTTGCAGGGCATGGTTCTTTTTATTAATTACTTTATTATTCACATGCTGATAAGTGCTTCAATAGCTTATCAGCGATATAAAACCCCTTTCTCCAGGGAGGCCCGGAGGATAAAAAATGCTGTTAGAATTCACGAACATCTCGAAATGGTACAACATCGGCGGAACAAAAACTTTTATTTTAAAAGAAATCAACTTAAAAATAAACCAGGGTGAATTTATTTCAATCATGGGGCCTTCAGGTTCAGGCAAGTCAACATTGCTGAACATCATTGGCATGCTTGACGACCCTTCTGAAGGTTATCATTATTTTATGGGCGAAGCGGTGCACCTGATGAAAGAAAAACACCGTTCGCAATTGTACAAGCAATACATCGGCTTTGTCTTCCAGGCCTACCACCTTATTGATGAATTAACCGTATATGAAAATATTGAGACCCCGCTGATTTACCAGGACAGGAAATCATCTGAGCGAAAAGCAATTGTTGCGGATATACTGGACCGCTTTCAGATTGTAGGAAAAAAAGACCTCTTTCCTACCCAGCTTTCAGGCGGGCAGCAGCAACTGGTAGGCATAGCAAGGGCGCTTGTTGCAAAGCCTAAACTGATACTTGCAGATGAGCCTACAGGTAACCTCAATTCAAAACAAGGCGAAGAGATTATGGATCTTTTTAAAAAGCTTAACCAGGAAGATGGTGTTACCATTATACAGGTTACGCATTCAGATAAAAATGCTTCCTATGGCTCAAGGGTTATTCATTTGCTGGATGGCCGCATTGAGAAAGAACACAAATAGAAATGATGTTATAAAATTTAAAGATTGAGTTATGGTGATTAAAAGATTTATATTGTTTGCCGCTGCTTTTTTATTTCTCAGCATAAAAATATATTCACAGCCCCCGTCAAAGTTAACGCTGCGGGAATGTATTGAAACCGCTATAAAGAATAACATACCTGTAAAACAGTCAGCCCTGCAAACTGAAAGGGATGAGATAAACTGGAAGCAGGCCAAAGCAAACATGCTGCCCAACCTGAACGGAAGCTTCAGTTACGGATGGAATGATGGCCGAATCATTGACCCCTTCACCAATACCTTTATCAACCAGCAGCTCACTTCATCCGGAGTGGGGCTCAGCAGCAGCATCACACTCTTTAACGGGTTGCGGCTGCAAAACGCAATCAAACAAACCTTATATGCATACCAGGCCAGTAAAATGGATTATGAACAGGCAAAAAATAACCTTACGCTTAATGTATTACTTACTTACCTGCAGGTTTTAAACAACGAAGACCTGCTGGAAATTTCACGTAACCAGGCTGACGTTACCCGCAAACAGGTAGAAAGACTTGATGTTATGGTAAGAGAAGGCGCTGTAGGCCAATTTCAGCTTTCCAATCTTAAAGGACAACTTGCCAATGACCAGATTGCCATCATCAACAGCGGCAATAACCTGCAAACTGCCAAATTAACTTTATGCCAGCTGATGAACATACCTTATAACAGGGAGCTTCGTTTAGACCGAGAGAGTTTTCAAATGCAGGCGGCTTTGTATGACATGACATCAGAAGGTGTTTATACAGAAGCCATGCAGAATTTTGCACAGGTAAAAGCTACTGACCTGAGGGTAAAAAGTTTTGAAAAGGCGGTTAAAGCAACCCAGGGAAATTATTTTCCCGTGGTTAGTTTCGGAGGAAACCTCAGCAGCAATTATTCCAGCGCTGCAACCCTTGCCATTCCAACCAATACAACCGAAACGCCAACCGGGAGTTATGTTAAGATCAACAGCGCACAATACGATGTTCTGACACAGCAGCAGAATTTTACTTCTGAAAAAATAAAATATGGTACGCAACTGAACAACAACCTCGGTAAATCTTATGGCTTCAGCTTACAGCTGCCCTTGTTCAATAATTTTTTTACACGTAACCAGGTTAAAATTTCAAAAATAATCCTGAAGAATGCAGAACTGGAAAATGCCAACATTAAA
>JANRKT010000168.1:0-27184 GCA_033763355.1 Chitinophagaceae bacterium
ATGAGGTATATCGGGTAAACCACTCCAGCCTGAACCGTTAATGCTGCTCCATGTTGTACCGCCATCATTGCTCAGGTAAACATGCGAAGTTCCAAAACCGGAAAGGGTTACAGCAAGCCTGTTAACATTTGTGGGGTCAACAGAAATAGCGGAATAATACCTGTCGGGCAGGGTACCTGTTATTTCAGTAAAAGTGGGGGACCCGGCTGTACCGTTTGTTGTCTTCCACAGTTTACTTCTTACGCCGCTTCCGGGGGCAGTGGAAAAATATACTACACTGTTGCTTGGCGCTTCCATAGCAATAATGGGATTGTTTGCACCTGCAATGGCTACACCCCCATTTAAATTTGACCAAGTTGAACCGCTGTTGGTAGAACGTTTAAAATAAATTGACCCCGCAAACACATAAGCAGAACCCGCTGTTTTACTGAACACCATCGGAACATTAAAGCAGGCTAATTCTGCAACGGCGCCGGAACCTGAACCAAAACTTGTTCCCCCGTCTGTTGACCTTCTCCTGTTAAAATAATAGGATTCCACTATCTGAATTGTACCGGTGGAGTTCATGGTAGCATGAAAACCATCCCCGAGGTTTCCGATTCTTCTGCACCCGGTATTGCCTTCATAAACCATCGCTTCATTATCCTGCAAACCACAAAGCATATAATCGGGATTGGTGGGGTGTACGCTCATTTTAGCGTAAATCTGAGCTGTGTTCAGTCCTCCGTTTAATGTATTAAAATTGCTTCCGCCATTGGTTGTTCTGAAAAGGCCACCGTCTGTGCACAGGAAAAAAGTATTCCCCGTTGCATCATGAGGAGAGGCTTCAATACGGTGTACATCTGCATGAACATAACCTGTGGTATTGCTTTGTCCTTCCGTTAAATCTCCTACAGTTGTATTATTGACATCCCAGAGGCTCCATGATCCTGTCAGGGATTTTGTTGCGCCTCCATTGGTGGAAAGATAAGTATCTAACTCCCCCCACAATAAGCGGCTGGCATTAGCGGGGCTTACCGCTACATCATGTGAATACCAGCCCTGGTTGTTCAGCATGTTAGCGGTTCCTGCAGCAGCCCATGTGCTTCCTTCATCGGTAGAAACATAGAGGCCTTGTGTATGAGATGTATTGGGATCTTTACCTATACTGGCATAAACCCTGTTGGGGTTATTGGCGCTTATGGCCAGCATAATTTTTCCGCTAATAGGGCTGGGCAAACTCGCTGAAGTAAGTTGTGTAAATGAAGGCGTAAGCGCATTGGCGTTTGTTGTTTTATAAATTCCGGTTCCGGTACTCTGAAAATTTCCGGAGCCCACATAAATAATATCAGGATTGCCCGGCTTGAATACCATATCCATCGCCATGGTTACATTGTGGATCAGCGTCCATGTACCGCCTGAATTGGTAGTTCTGTAAACGCCGTCTGTTGTGGCTGCAAAAACTGTTGAAGGAGTGGTTGGATGTATCAGCATATCCATTACCCCTTTTATACTTGAGTTTGAAAAATCGAGTGTTTTGGTCCAGGTGGTCCCTCCATTCGTGGTTTTTAAAATACCAATGCCATAAGAACCCCTGAATGTGCGGGTATGGCCGGCGCCAGTTGCACCACCCGCGGCTGCAGAGGGATTATAAACTTCGCCTGTGCCTATATAAATTTCGTTGGGATCAGAAGGATTTACCACGATAGAGCTTATTCCAAGTACAGGAAATCCTGTTGGTACATACTGCCAGCTTATTCCGCCCGGGCCACCGGTACCACCTGTTGTTGTCTTCCATAATCCACCGCTTGCTGAACCTACCCACATGGTGTTGGCATCAGTAGGGTGAAAGGCTATTGACAAAATACGCCCGGCAAAGTTCATTGGGGCCAAAGCAGCCCACGGGGCTGTAGTAACGGAATTCATACCAAGGCTGTTCATCCTGTCTGTAAACCCCATTTTCAAAGATTTTTCAAATGATTCCGTAAAGCCGGGGGCTTCAAGGTTGTTGTGCGGGTAAGTCCTCATTTCACTCCATAAATCAAAGGCCTTTATTGCCTCGCCTTTTTCTTCTTCCTCTTTTTCTCTTTCTTCTTCCTCAGAGCTGAAAAATGAAAACAGATTCCTGTGCAGACCAGCGTAATAGAAAACAATGCCTGAAGTTAATACCAGGGCTAAAATAGCAGAGATGATAATGATCTTTCTCTTTTTCATCGGAATCAGATTGGTTTTTTTCGATGGATCTGGATTTATAGATTTTATGTCTGTCTAAAATCTTCTTAATGTTACCTGAATCCCGTAAAACCTGAAGGAGAAAAATCAAAGCTCAATAAATAATTAGGGCAAACAGGGTAACTTTTTCTTCATCAGTACGGTATTCAAATACAAAGATTAAAATTTTACTTCTCGCTTTTCTGTCAATTCGACGAATCACCCTAAGTCTTCGATAATAAACAACAGTAATTAGTTGTTTAAGCAAAATACACCGCTTCTATAACGCATTTATGTTTAGAAAATTATAAGTGTTTCCATTAAAATTTACGGTTTAGCAATGATAAAGCCCCTGATCACAGGGGCTTTATACCAAGGAACTTATGTATATAACTGATTTAATTTTTGTACTGCCCAAAAAGGCCCTTAGCCATCTCAGTTAGTTTGCTGATGCTTTCTTCAGGAAGGTTCCCTTTCTTAAACTCTGCCAGTATTTCAGGATGCTTGTTTTCCATTTCTAAAAGAAAATGCTCTTCAAACTCTTTAACCCTTTTTACAGGAACATCCCTGAGCAAACCCTGTGTGCCGAGGTAAATGATAGCCACTTGTTTTTCAACAGCAAATGGTGAATACTGGGGTTGTTTTAATATCTCCACATTACGTGACCCTTTATCCAGAACCATTTTGGTAGCCGCATCAAGGTCGCCGCCAAATTTGGAAAATGCCTCCATCTCACGGTAAAGAGCCTGGTCTAACTTAAGTGTACCAGCCACTTTTTTCATTGACTTTATCTGCGCATTACCACCCACACGGCTAACTGAAATACCCACGTTAATGGCTGGCCTGATACCGGAGTTGAACAGGTTGGACTCAAGGAATATCTGTCCGTCGGTAATTGAAATTACGTTGGTGGGAATGTATGCTGATACGTCGCCGGCCTGTGTTTCAATAATTGGTAATGCAGTTAAAGAACCGCCGCCTTTTACCATGTGCCTGATGGAATCAGGAAGGTCGTTCATGTTTTTAGCCACTTCATCTTTTGAAATGATCTTTGCAGCCCTTTCCAGCAAACGGCTGTGCAGGTAGAATACATCACCGGGATAAGCTTCACGGCCGGGGGGCCGGCGAAGCAACAATGATACTTCACGGTAAGCAACTGCCTGTTTTGAAAGGTCGTCGTAAATAATGAGTGCGGGGCGGCCTGTATCACGGAAAAATTCGCCAATAGCGGCACCGGCAAAAGGGGCATAGAACTGAAGCGGCGCCGGATCAGATGCAGATGCGGCAACAATTACAGTGTATTCCATTGCGCCATAATCCTGCAGGGTTTTCATAACACCTGCAATAGTGGATGATTTCTGGCCAATGGCTACATATATACAGTAAACCGGCTTACCTGCTTTGTAAAATTCTTTCTGATTAATAATCGTATCAACTGCTATTGCTGTTTTACCCGTCTGCCGGTCGCCGATGATCAATTCCCGCTGGCCGCGGCCAATCGGAATCATTGCATCAATGGCTTTAATGCCGGTTTGCAACGGTTCCTTTACCGGTTCACGGAAAATTACACCCGGGGCTTTGCGTTCTAAAGGCATTTCATAACGCTCTCCTGTAATCGGTCCTTTTCCATCAATCGGTTCACCCAAAGTATTTACTACACGGCCTGCCATTCCTTCGCCTACTTTTATAGAAGCAATCTGGCCGGTGCGGCGCACTTTCGCTCCTTCTTTTATATCTTTTCCTTCACCCATCAATACCACGCCCACATTGTCTTCCTCAAGGTTAAGCGCAATGGCCCTGACCCCGTTTTCAAATTCAACCAGCTCGCCTGACTTTACATTGTTCAAACCATAAATACGGGCAATACCATCGCCGGTTTGCAATACGGTTCCCACCTCTTCAAGGTCAGCCCCTGCATTAAAGTTGCTTAACTGCTGGCGGAGTATCGCTGATATTTCATCTGATTTAATTTCTGCCATAATTATTTGGTTTATCGTTGTAGTTGCCCTAATTGCTTATCGTATGTTATAGATATAAACGTTCTGTTTAAACTGCTTCTGGATATCCCTGAGGTCTCTCAGGATGCTGGCATCTAAAAGATTATTATTAAACTCCAGCACAAAACCACCGATCAGATCTTCCCTTACTTCAGTGGTCAGTTCTATGTTTTGTAATGATGTCTCTGCTTTAACTTTATTTACAATGGATTGTTTCAGTTCTTCACTTACAGGTACTGCAGTAGTAAGCTTTACTTTGTGGATGCCTTTTATTTCATTATACAACTCAACAAATGAGGCCACAATCTCTGGCAATATATTCTCCCGTCCTTTACGGATTAACAACATGCTGAAGGCTGCACTCACCCCGCTGATCCTTCCTTTTGTTACGGCATCAACAATATTCTGTTTTTTATCTGCCTTAATGATGGGGCTGCGAAGCATGTTAACAAACTCACGGCTGCTTTTGCAAATGTCCTGCAGCAACTGCATGTCCTTATAAACCGTTTCCAACTGGTTGCGTTCCTGTGCAAGGTCAGCTAAGCTTTTTGCATACCTCGAAGCTACTCTTGGGCTTGGCATAATATTAATTTGAAATTTCCCGGTTTGAAAATCTGAGTGTGATTAAACGCCGTCTGAATCACTTTTTCAAACCTTCAAACTTTCTGCTGCTTAATTCAGTTTTACTTCTCCGGCCAGTTGTTTAATGTAACCTTCTTGTTCGGTTTTGTTACCGAGTTCACGCCGCAATACCTTTTCCGATACTTCTATCACCAATTTACCCACCTGGTTTTTTACATCAGTCAATGCCGCCATCTTCTGGTTTTCTATGGCAGCAAGCGCATCAGTCATAATTTTATTGGCTTCGGTTTTGGCCTGGTCTTTCGCTTCGTTAATGATGCGGTCTTTTGTATCTTTTGCTTCTTTCAGCATCAGCGCCCTTTCTTCACGTGCTTTTGCAAGCAGCGCTTCATTTTCACTTTTCAGTTGCGCCATTTCAGCTTTTACTTTCTCTGCTGTAGCCAGTGAACCGGCAATGCTCTGCTCCCTGTCACGCAAACCTTTTATAATGGCAGGCCATGCCATTTTCCTGAGTATGAAAAATACAATCAGGAAAGCAAGTAAAGTCCAGATGAGCAAACCAAATTCGGGTGTAAGAAGTTGCATATACTAAAAGTTCAAAGTGAAAAGTAAAAACTCATACTTGA
This sequence comes from Chitinophagaceae bacterium, assembly GCA_033763355.1. Lineage (GTDB taxonomy): Bacteria > Bacteroidota > Bacteroidia > Chitinophagales > Chitinophagaceae > JANRKT01. The sequence goes on from JANRKT010000168.1 coordinate 5,396, forward strand.
TTTTTACTTTTTAATTTTTTGTTTTTGCCTCTTTAATTAACTGCACCCTCCGCCCTGTGCTTTGGATGCAGTTAAAACATTCTCCCTGCAATTATAAAACCATTGCAAGGAAGCCTACGATGATCGCAAACAGCGCAGCACCTTCTACCAGCGCCGCTGTAAGGATCATATTGGCACGAATGTCGTTAGATGCTTCCGGCTGACGGGCAATAGCTTCTACAGCGCCTTTACCAATCTGGCCAATGCCAATACCTGCGCCCATTGCTGCCAGGCCGGCGCCGATAGCACCCCCGCCGTTAGCAAAAGCTACTTCGCTCAACAGAACATTCAATAAATCCATGATCATGTATATTAATGGTTATAAAAAACTTTTTAATGCTTTGCAGCATGCGCCTCATCATGATGTTCCCCTTCAAAAGCCTGGCCTATAAACACCGCTGTGAGCATGGTAAAAATAAACGCCTGCAAAAATGCCACCAGCACTTCTATTAAATATATAAATACGGTAAATGCAACTGATAAGGGAGAGGCGCCCCATCCTGCGGCAGGATGGATCTGCCCGAAAATAAAAATGAGTGAAATAAGGCAGATGATGATGATGTGCCCCGCCACCATGTTGGCAAAAAGACGTATAATTAATGCGAAAGGCTTAATGAATACGCTGAGGAATTCAACCGGAACAAGGATGAACTTAACCCCCATTGGCACGCCGGGCGGATTGAAGATGTGGCCCCAGAAATGTTTGTTGCTGCTGAAAAGGATAACAATGAATGAAATGATACCAAGCACAGCAGTAAAAGCAATATTGCCTGTTACGTTGGCCGAACCGGGTATCAAACCAAATATGTTATTGATCAAAATAAAAAAGAAAACGGTTAGCAGGTACGGCAGGTATTTTTCATATTTGTGGCCCAGGTTGGGTTTGGCTACTTCATCGCGGACAAAAGTAATGACAGGTTCAAAAAAACTTTGTGTGCCTTTGGGCGCCGAAGTCACACCCTGGCCTTTCTTATATCTTTTTGCAATACTCAGCATGATCCACACAAAAACAATCAAAGCCAGCAGCATCTGCACCACATTGCGGGTTAAGGAAAGATCGTAAACTTTTACAGCGGCATCAATTTCGCCACTTTCATTTACCGCCACAATCTGCTGGTTGAAATATTTCTTAGGGTCAAGTTTCATTTTCTCAATCTTCTCTGCAGTAAGGATAGCATAATTCTTATGATTAAGCTTGCCATGGTGAAAATGAGAAGACATAAAAACATCCCAGCCTCTTTGGGGGGAATATAAAATTATGGGGAGGGGTATGCTAACGGGGTGTTTATGACCATCTTTCCCGACAATATCAAGAATGTGAAACTCATGGGCATTGAGGATGTGACCGAAAATGACCTCAGTAGCATTAAATCCCTTTTTCTTTTCATGATCACCATCTTCACCCGCCAAACACACATTAAAAAAAGAAACTATAAACAAACTTAAAACCAGTGCTGTAAAGGGCTTGAAATGCCGGGCCATCATACCTGTTTTGAAATTTTGCGCAAAGATAGGGATGCAGGGGTGAAAAACCACCCGGAACAGGAAAAAATCAAAGGGCTTTTACAGGCTTGTGTTTCACGAACTGCATTTCGTGAAGTTTAGCATAAAACCCGCCTTTCTGCAGCAATTCTTCATGGGTTCCTGCCTCTTTAATTTCGCCCCTGTCAAGCACTATAATTTTATTTGCTTTGCGGATGGTGGAAAGGCGGTGTGCTATCACAACAGAAGTCCTGCCTGCTATAAGTGTATCAATGGCATGCTGGATAAGCTGTTCCGATTCGGTATCAACAGATGATGTGGCCTCATCAAGAATAAGGATGGAGGGATTGTATAATAAAGCCCTTATAAAAGAAAGCAACTGGCGCTGGCCGAGTGAAAGGGTGCTGCCCCGCTCCATCACATTGTAATCATAACCGCCGGGCAGCTGCATGATAAAATCATGCATGCCGATCAGCCGGGCAGCCTGCTCAACTTCCTGTTTGCTTATGGCAGTATTGCGCAAAGTAACATTATCATATATGGAACCTGAGAAAAGGAATACATCCTGCAGTACTACGCCAATTGCACTTCTCAGCCTTTCAAGCTGGTAAGCACTAATATTTATCCCATCAATTTTTATTTCCCCTTTTTGTATTTCATACTGCCTGTTCAACAAACTGATAATTGAAGTTTTACCGCTTCCAGTATGACCTACTATGGCAACAGTTTCGCCTGGCTTAACATGAAATGAAATATCTTTCAGTACGAATTTATCGTCGTTGTAAGCAAACCATACATTCTTAAACTCAATCTCACCTTTTATTTTTTGTGGTGCGTGGCTGCCTCCGGGTTGGGTATAATCTGGGTTATCCATTACACGGAAGACCCTTTCACTTGCCACCATCCCCATCTGCAATACATTGAACTTATCGGCAATTACACGCAATGGCCTGAACAACAGGTTAAGCATAATGATAAATGCAATGATCTGGCTGGTAAGCTGCAATGCTTTTTCTGCCGGCAGGTGCAACACCTGTGTGGCAGCAAACCAAACCAGCAGGCCCATTGAAACAGCAAGTACAATTTCTACTACAGGAAAGAAAACAGAATAAGCAAATATGGCCCTGATGTTGGCATTCCGGTGCTCCCTGTTGATCTTTTTGAATTTTTCCATTTCCCTTTCTTCTGCAGCAAATGCCTGCACTACCTGCATGCCGGTGATGTGTTCCTGCACAAAAGCATTCAGCTGCGCCACTGCATTTCTTACACGGATGAATGACTTGTTTACGCTTTCCTTAAAATAATAGGTGGCAATAATGAGAAAAGGAAAGGGGATGAGGCAGATTAAAGTGAGTTGCCAGTTCATCCAGAACATGGCAATCAATACAGCGATGATGGAAAGGAAGTCTGCAATAATAGGTATCAGCCCTTCAGAAAAAATATCGTTGATGGCTTCAATATCATTTATGGTACGGGTTGTTAAAGTGCCGATAGGTGTTTTATCAAACTGTGATAGGTTAAGCGACAATACTTTTTTATACACTTTTACCCTGAGGTCCTTCACCACTGTCTGGCCCAGCCATGCTGTAAGAAAAGTAAAGTAAAAACGAAGTGCGGTTTCTGCAATAAGAAGTATAACCTGGATGATGGTAACGGTAACAAGAAGCTGTACAAGCCCGTTCTGAATAGCGTCATTAATGGTGTATTGAATGAGCATGGGCCTTACCGGGGAAATAACGGCAAGGATGATGGCAAGCGCAACAGAAATGTAAAATTTCCTCTTGTAAGGAGACGCATATTGAAATACCCGCCGCAGCAAACTGAAATCGAAAATCTTTTTTATCCCCGCCTGGTCTGACATGCATGCCTGTTAAAAGTAAACGGTAAAATTATGAACGGAGAATATGAAAGGCATACCTGCTGTATAAACCCTCTGCCAGTCATCAATCTTCTTTCTCCATGGCCCGGGTATAGGCTTTAATAAATAAAGCCCCCAGGTTTTTATATGGAGGAATATAATTATCAAATCTTTCTTTTGCTTCCGGCCCGGTAAACTTTGCAGCAAGGCCTTTCCACATGTCAATCCATTCCACATTTTTTCCTGTTCTCAAATCTTCGTTGATTGATTTCAATATCGGTTCGTTTACTGTACGTGTGCCCACTTCTTTGGAAGAAATGATGTGCGCATCGGGGCAGCGCCTCAATACATCATCCAGGTTATGGTAACCACCGCATGAACCAAGAATAACAATTTTTGCCGATGAAGGCAATTGCTTAATGGTATATTTAACATGGTAACTGTGGCCACGGTGGATTACGACAGACGGATTAAGGTTTTTTGCTTCCAGATAATCCAGCAGGTGTTCCTGCGCTTTGGCATCCGGGTCATCGCCTTTTGAATTATCAAGCGGCAGGTTGGCATATATCCATACAGGTTTGCCTTTGGTTGACCTGATCTCAACCCATTCCTTTGTTTTATTTATTTTCCAGTCGCTGTTGCCATTGAACATACCCATGAAATTGGCGTAAGACTCAATGCCATCCTTATCACCATAAAAGAAAACCAGTTGCACCACCCGGCTGCTGTCGTCTGCAAGGTCGCTGTAATTTAATTTGTAAACAGGCGGTATCCCTAACTTTTGGGATACATCTATGGTACTGTCAGAAGAAGAAGCAAATATGGTTTTTAAAATATCGTAAATGATAATGCTTCTTTTGTTATGTGATGCAGTGCTCAACTGCAGGTTCTTGTCAATTTCCCTGTCAATTAATTTTTTTACCGAAGGGGTATTGATGCTGCCATAGGAGTCCGCTACATCCACCGCTTCTTCAAGTGAACCGGTTTTCTCAAGCCCTCTTGCAAAAGCAATCATCAAACGCTGGGAACTGCTGTCGGGCATTGTACTGAGGAAATGATCCAGCTTATTATAGCCCGCCGCCATTTTTATAAACTTCTTGAACTTGTCAAACTTCACACTCATCAAAAGGCTGTCGCCTGCAGGTGTGTACATCCGTTCCATCATGCGGTTATAAACCCCTTTGTAACTTGAAGTGTAAATCACTTCTTCACCCAGCACAATAAGGTAATACAATTCCTGTGGTGTAAGTGGTTCAATAATTTTAAACCGTACAGGGTCCGGGTCATCATGCAATGCATTAATCTGGTTTACGAACACTTCAATGGCTTTTTTCTCCACCATTTTAGTCAGTTCATTTGCCACAAGCGGGGTATCTTTTTGCCGCATCCGGTCTGCATAACTGATTTGTGTTTGCACCAGCAGGCGGTAATATTTTAAACTGTCCGTCATTACATTGCTGATTGACTCAACAGTTTGTCTTCCGTTCATTACTTCGTCAAGGAAGGGGTAATACAACCTGCCGCTTTTACTTGAAGCCATGGAAGTGACGGCTTTTACCAGCGGATCATTGTTACTCCTGATCAGCTGCCCCACTTTGGTACGTGTTGCTGCAGCATAGTCATAAAACTGGCTGGGAAAAAGATGTGCCGAAATGGTAATGAGGCTGTCAGCAAAAGGAACAGTTGAAAATGATTCGAGCCTTGGCAGAATTTGTTCCGGGTGTAAATCGCAGTATTTCCTGAACAATACAATTTTTGAAGGATTAAAACCCTTGTTATCGAAAAAAATGCTGTTTGACCCGTTGATATGAATATTGCCTATAGCATAAGTGTATTTGTCAATAAGCGGTTCTACTGATTCGCCTTTGATATCCGCTTCCATCATTTCAAGGTAAGCAGCTACCAGCAGGGGTGCATCCTGCGGTGGGAAACTCCTGTACCGCCATCCATCCTTGTAAGCTTTCAGCACATTTTCTATTCCCCGGAGGTATTTTACTTTCAGCCTGTGGTCAAGTTTTGCGTTTAGTTCTATTGAATCCTGCAAACTGTTAATCTGGCGGGTGATTACATCAGTAACAAGAAGATTGATGTCTTCATCATTACCCGCTTTTACCAGGTCGTCGTTCACGCCGTCTGCACCCAAAATCTGGTTTTGCAGCTTGTCAATGTCTTCATGCAATTTTACGCGGCGGATGTCAATCTGGTATTTTGTGGTATCCGTAGCGGCCTGTGCGTCAGCCAGAGAAAGTAATACAATAATAAGGGTAAGTAAAATTCTGTTCATAGTTATCGGTAAAGCAAACTGAACAAAATTAGGATTAAATCAGCTTATAAGATGATTTTGCCCAATAACATGCTAACGCAGCAGCCGTTAAAATAGTGCCAAAAGGCGGGTTCCGGTTAACAATTTCATAATCCCTGTTATTTGGGGTGGGTATGGGGTGAGGTTATTTTTGCGTAAATTTTGCGTTAAATGGATAACAAAGGCAAGAAGGTTTTGATTGCAGACGATGAGCCTGATATTCTGGAAATCATAAGCTACAACCTGAAGAACGAAGGGTACGACACCATTACCGCCAAAGACGGGGACGATGCACTGTACAAATCCAAACTGCTGAAACCCGATATGATCATCCTGGATGTGATGATGCCAAATAAAAACGGGATGGAAGTGTGTAAAATACTGAGGGGCCAGCCCTCTTTCCAGGATACCATGATTGTATTTCTTACCGCTTTAAATGATGAACTCTCACATATAAAAGGGCTTGAATTCGGCGCTGACGATTACATCAGCAAACCGGTAAGCCCCAAGGTGCTGGTTACAAAAGTAAACTCCCTCTTTCGCCGCCTGCACAAACCCGAAGACGGGAAAGCCCTTGAACTGGGCGACCTTGTTATTGACCCCGTAAAGTTTGTTGTAAGCTACAAAGGCGAGGAAATTATACTTGCCAAAAAGGAATTTGAACTGCTTTACCTGCTGGCCTCAAAGCCCGGACGTGTTTTCCTGCGTAACGAAATCCTCAGCCAGATATGGGGCACAGAAGTTATAGTAGGCGACCGCACCATTGATGTGCACATCCGCAAAATACGCCAGAAATTAGGTGTGGACTGCATTACAACTGTAAAAGGCGTGGGGTATAAGTTTGAGATGCCGTAATGATTACCCCGTCATTTATTTTCACAGCCCGCTTTTTAAAATAGATTTGCAAATATTCCCGGCGGGAATAAGCTATTATGTTCAATACCAAAAACATTACCCCGCAGCAGATTGCCCTGTTCAATGCTTTTACCATTGCTGTAATAGGCGCTGCGGCAAATTTAATTTTCATTCAAAACTGGTGGGTGCCGCTGGTTACATTCATCGGCTTGTTCATTATCGTTTATTGGCTTACCCACTTTTTTATCCAGCGTTTTATTTACCGGAAGATCAAGCTCATTTACAAATTCATTTACCAAACCAAGGCCACCAAAAGGGAGGAGTTTTATTACAAAAACATCCTGCCGCAAAAAAGCATGGAGGAAGTAAGTGAAGATGTGGAAAAATGGGCGGAGCAACGCAAAGAAGAAATTGAACTGCTGAAACAAAACGAAGCATACAGGAAAGAGTTTCTCCAAAACCTGTCGCATGAATTTAAAACGCCTGTATTTGCCATACAGGGTTATGTGGATACCCTGCTGCACGGCGCTTTGGAGAAACCGGATGTAAACAAAAAATTCCTGGAAAACGCTTCAAAAAATGTGGACCGCCTTGTAAATCTCATTGACGACCTTGATGAAATTTCAAAATTAGAAAGCGGTGAGCAGGTTTTCCATTTTCAGAATTTTGTAATACAGGACCTCATTAAAGAAGTATATGAATCGCTTTCCATAAAAGCATCCGAAAAAAACATCAAATGCATTATTAAAAAAGGCTGCGAGTCGCCCATACAGGTTTATGCGGATAAAGAAAGAATGAGACAAGTGCTGATTAACCTGGTTGACAACGCCATTAAATACGGCAAAGTAAACGGGGAAATTGAAGCAAGCGTTTATAATACCGACGGCAAAAATATACTGGTGGAGATAAGCGATGACGGTATGGGTATAGCAGAGGAACACCTGGCAAGGATATTTGAACGCTTTTACCGCACCGATTACGGCCGCAGCCGCAATATTGGAGGAACGGGTCTAGGTCTCGCCATTTGCAAACACATTATTGAGGCGCATGGCCATCACATTCATGTGCGCAGCAAACCTGATGTGGGGAGCACTTTTGGCTTTACGCTTGACGGCCGCAAAGAACAACCTTCAGCCTGATATTTTATCCACATTCCACAGCTCAATCATCATCTTTTGATAAAGCACGGTTAACAATGGGTTAACCTGTTTTCCGTCACTTTGCGGCTGATGGAAATCACATAGGGTAGATTTTCTCATGTTGTTTTAAGAAAAAGGCAATTCAATCGTTTGAAATCAACTCCCCCTGTTTCAACAGGGGGAAACTTTAATTTGCACTTTCCCTTTGAGATGAAGAAATGAACCTTGCTATAAAATATTACAGCATCTCTTTGGCCAAAAAGAATAATCAAAGAATTATTCAGAAATATAGTTTTGCGCCTGTAACATCTATATAAATTTCTTCAACCTGCTTATGGTTATCATAACCCTTCTACTACTTCCTCCGCCAAACCAAAGCTCAATGTCATTCCGGCGCCGCCTGCGCCATTGAGGATATAAACTCCCGGCTCAGGAGAAAGGAAAATATCCGTTTCGCCGTCGGTAAGTTTGGCGTACACCCCGTTCCAGCTTTCAATAACCGACCAGTCTTTGAAATCTGCAAACTTCTGGAGGTAATCAAGTATCATCCGGTTGATGAAGTCTTTGTCAAAAGGGTCATGAGTTAACCCATATTCATGTGAATCACCAATGGTAAGTTCTCCCCTGCCATTTTGTGATACCATTACATGTATCCCCCATTCAAGATAATCCGGTATTTCTGCTTCATACCGCTGTTTAAGTTTTGCAAGAGACAGCGCTGCCCCAAAGCTCTTATAATGTATGAGTGATAAACCACCGCATAAAGCAGGACCGATACGCCATCCGCCCGGCTGTGCATCAATGCGCATCATCTGCAGCTTACACTTTGTAATGGCCAGTTCACTGAATATTTCAGGATATAAGGTTTCAAAATCTGACCCGCTGCAAATAAAAATCAAATCTGCTTCATGCTCTTCATTGTTGCCGATATAAACCGTATGGTCTGCCACATAGCTTACACATTTACCCCAATGAAATTCTATATTAAACTTTTCGCTTAAAAATGCCGGTATGGCGGCAATCGCTTCACGGGGATCAACAATCAGTTCATCAGGGCTGTACAACCCTCCCAGCAATCCCGAAGGGTTAGCTGCTTCTGATCTTTGCAATACCTCCTCTTTGTTCAGCCATTTTGTTTTCCTGTTTTTGCAAAACAATTCATGCAATTCTTCCAATACTTCCTTTTCATCTTTGTGATATGCGAGGTGCAAACTGCCGGCCTCTTCATGCCAAATACCTGCCGCATCACATATTTCCTTCCACACACCCCTGCTCCGCAAAGCCCTTTCATGCAATTTTCCATCGGGCTGACCGATGGGCCACACCATTCCAAAGTTGCGGATGGATGCACCAACAGCTTTTTGGGTACGTTCAAATAGTTTTACTGAATATCCTTTTAATGCCAGCGCCCTTGCAGTTGCCAGACCTACAATACCCGCCCCGATAACAATAGCTTTTTTGTCAGCCATTTGTATCCTGATTTAATAAATGAAATTTTTTGTTGAAATAAAAAAGAGAGAGTATAGTACCAATTGTGCCTATAACAGAAAAAATAATTACACCATTTGAATAAAAAGAAGTCCAGTTGAGCTGCAGTTTCAGTATTTCTTTAGTGAGCATTACCACAATACTGCCCAGGTAACCAAATGCATCTGCTATATAAATAAGAAAGCCCACATTGCCGGCAATCCTGAAAGTTGCAATCATCCTCTCAAAAAAAATACAGTTAAAGGGAATATAGGCAAGGTATAAACCCAACCCCACCAGTTGCATCCACAAAGCACCTTTCATGCTTCCTGAAACAAACAGCAATGACGAAATACCTGATAACAAAAAACCAAAGATGATTACCCCGTGCACAACGCGGAAAGCGCTTATGTTTTTCCTGATAAAAACCAGGAAACACATCACCCCTAAAATGATCAGCGATGTTATGGTTTCTGTACGGGTAAAGATGGAAAAATTTTTCCCGTAACCCAGCTCATTCCACAGGTTGGCCATGAAATTATCCCTTACATCCCGCATGATGGTGAGAAAAAGATAAGTAACAGTTACAGCAACAATCCCCAAACCAAAAAGCTTTAAAAATTTTTTACGGTCATCTTTATTCATCGGCAACCTGACCGTTCTTTCCTGTATATCATCTTCATCGGGCTGCGGGACCCGTTCAAGTAAAAAAGTAAACAGTACCAATGGCACCAGAAAAACAAGCCCTGCCATAAAAGGCATCCATTGTTCACTGATGTTCCAGTTTACCATTAACCATTTGGCCACTGACCTTGTGAATCCGCCGGCAAAAATGAAACTCACTGCCATTACCGAACCGATAAAATCAGTCGCTCTTCTTCCTTCTGCATAACTGAAAATAATGCCCCACATGAACCCCAGCATAAAGCCATTTACAAACATAAAAAGCATACCCCATGGTGCAGGAACAATGGCAAAGAACAATAAACAGAGCCACGCCACACCTACCAGCACAGCAGTGGTTTTCCAGCGGCCCAGCCTTTTGAGTTCAGAAATAAATTTAATGCCATAAAATTTGCTGAACATATAGCCCATGCCCTGGCTGATGATAAGTAAAATCTGGTAAGGTACCCCCCAGTATTTTATTCCATCAAATGTGGCTACCGTAAAAGGTTTCCGGTAGGCATATACGGATGCATAAGTAAGAAAAGTGATGGCTGCTGCGCACAACGCCACCAGCACCTGCTTTTTTGTAAAAGCTGTGTGACGTACCGGTGCAGCAACAGTTGGTACACTCATTGAATTAATGATGGCAGTTCTGAAAGGCTGTCAATTATTTTATCGGGATGGTATTGCTCCAGTTGCTGACGGCTATAGGCCCCGGTGGTTACACTTATTACCAAACCACAATTGGCGTTGCGGCCTTCAAATACATCTACTTCTGTGTCTCCCACTTTTACTACTTCGCTTGTATCTTCCACACCTACCCTTTTCATTACTTCATTTATCATATAAGGGGCGGGGCGGCCTTCCTCTACCTCATCACTTGAAATTACCACATCTATCAGTTTGTTGTCTTTCCAGCCAAGCCGGTAAAGAATAGCATCTGTAATAATTTTTGTAAACCCTGTGTTCAGCGCTACTTTCACGCCGCGTTCATGCAGCCACCTGAATGTATTTTCTGCATTGGGAAGTGGTTGCAAATCTTTTTCGGACATGTAATAGTCTGTCATGCTGTTCTCAAAAACTTCATGTATTTCTTCAATCAGGTGTTGTTTGTCTGCCGCTTTTTCAGGATAAAATTTATCAAGCAACATGCTAATGGCATCCCTCTTCCGGTATCCCATTACTTTTTTTACTTCTTCCACCGGTACTTCCATGTTAAACTGTCCGAACGCATTAATAAATGCCTGCGCCACACCGCCTTTATCCTTTACTGTGGTGCCGGCCATATCAAATACAACCAAACGTGTTTTGCTCATAATAAAACAATTTATGGGTTAGAGTTGGATAACAAATGTTTTTTCATCATTTCGCCGTATTTCCTCCAGTTATTCATCATGCGGTTGGTTTCTTTGGCTTCTTCATCCCATTTCCGCATCTGTATTTTCAAATCAAACAGGGGATCTGTCTCAAATGCAGCAGCCTCTTCAATAGTCATTTTCCCTCCCTGGTACTCCAGTGTTTTTTTGCTGGCATCAGAAAGCTGGTTATAATATTCAGGGTATTTACAGGTAAGGTACCTTTTGGCCTGCACGTGGCTTTCCACCAGTTGCGCTATTTTATCAGAAAACCCTTTGCGCCGCAAATAATCAGACCCGATTTTTTCATGCGACACCGCACCAAGGCCATTCATTGATGCATAAGTATCCTGCATTGCCACAAGGTGACCAATGTCATGAAAGAATGCGGCAAGCACCACTTCTTCATCATAACCCTTTGCCTCAGCAAGTTCAGCTGCCTGTACCATGTGTTCAAGCTGCGAAACCGGCTCGCCAATATAATCTTCATTTCCATACTGCTCATACAAACCAATAATCTCATCAGATACTCTCCCGGCTGTTTTTATTTCCATAACAACTTTTTTAAAACTGGTAAACCACATTAACCCATGCACTTCTTCCCACCCCGTTTATTCCCGAACCATGGGCGCGGTAATCTTTATTAAAGATATTCTGTGCGCCAATATTAAACCTGAAATGAATTAACCTGTAACCAGCATATACATTCAACACATTCCATCCCGGCGTTCCGCCCTTCGGTATTCGGTTGTCGTCTTTATCGCCCTGTGCAAGGCGGACTTGTTTTGATGCAAATAACCACTCAGCAGCGGCTGATATTTTTTTATTCCTGTAAGTGCCGGTAATCCGTCCGTTGAAAGGGGGTATCCTGCGCAAAGGTTCATTCTTTGTTAAATTATGTCCGTAAGCATAAGCCATGCTGCCCGATAATTTAAACTGGCGAAATACATCCCACTCTATCTGCGCTTCCAGCCCTTTGACATCTGCCTTTTCAACATTTTCTTTGCGATAAACAGGGTAACCGCTTATGGTATCACCTTCCACTTTTATTCTTGTTATCAGGTTCTGCAGTTTCATATAATATCCTGCAATGGTTGCTGAAACCTGCGGACCATTGAATTTATATCCTGTTTCAAAATGATGGGATTTTTCAGGGTTTAAATCAGCAGTGGGTATTTCATACCGGAAATCTACAATGCCAAGCGTTCCCATATCATCAATATTGGGCGCACGGAAACCGCTGCTGTAAGAAGCATAAATATGACCGCTTTTGCTGAGGTGGTACATCAGGGCCGTATTATACACAAGGGCTGAAGGAGTAATTCTTACTTTACCCAAAGCAGTATCTGTAATGTTTATTGAAAAAGTATTGAAACGGATGCCTGCATCAACAACCCACCTGCTGAAAGTGAAGTGGTGCAAAGAATACAATGAATAATTGCCATACCCCGAACCATCCGGATATAAACCCCGTTTTGAAACAGCTGCATTGGTTGAAATGCTGATGTCATTGCGGGTACTGTTAACCCTGTCCTGGTATAATTCTATGCCTGAATTGGAACCCCACCAGTTATTGAATTGCGAAAGCACATCAACTGTGAAACCGGCAGTATTTACTTCGTCTTTCTCTTTCCGCAAAGTATTGCTTCCGTTTTTACGGCTGTTCCTCCCTTCAGTATTTTGCTGGAAAGAAGCGGTTATTTCAGTTTGACGGAATATTGAATGATTGCCTTTTATATTGAGCCTTGCATAGCTTAACATTCTTTTTTGCGGATCAAATTCATTTAATAAAAAATCTTCCAGAATTACTTTATGATATACGGGCACATGCTGCTGCTGAAGGTACTGCTGTGCAAGAATGAGCAGGATATTATCAGCAAGGGCAAATTTTGCTTTGGCATCAAATGCCCACTCGTTATAACCGCTGGGCGACTGCCTGCCGGTAGTATCCCCTCCAATCAAATCACCAAAATTCCTGTAAGTAATACCTGCAACTGAAGCAAATTTTTCTGAAGAATAATGAACCTCAGCCCTTCCCGTTTTTTCCATGTTCCCCGTCATGAACTTGCCCAATATCCTGCCGGATAAAACCGATGACCGGGTTTGGAAAGCGCCGACAGGGCTACTGAATGAAGGTTCTTTGGTAAGAATATTTATTACACCACCCAAAGCATCTGTACCGTATTGCACAGAGCCTGTTCCTTTCGCTACTTCAATTTTATGTATGGTGTATGGATCAATGGTATTGAGGTATTGGTTGGGGCCATAACGGAAAGTGGAATTGTTTAAACGGATTCCATCCACAAGCATCAGCACCTGGTTGCCTGTTAACCCTCTTAAAAAAGGCGAGCCGCCGCCGTGATTGGTTTTTTGCACAAATACCCCATTCAAACCTATTAATGCTTCAGCTGTTGTACGGTAAGAAAAATCATCGAAGTTCCTTCCTGATACAGACTCCACGCTGTACGGCGTTAAAACTTTCTTTACTGATGTGCGCTGTACGGTCACCACCACTTCATCCAATGATTTCGCGGCAGAATCCTTCTGCGCATACCCATGTGCAACAAAAATCAAAATCAGAATGGTAAAAAAATACCTCATTAGTTATTTTTCTTCTTTGGCTTTGTACCCTTCTTTTGCTGGTTGTAGTGTTCTTTCCGCTGAACTTCCTCATCATCCATCGCGGGTCCTTGCTGAATTTTACGCCAGTCAATGGTTTTATTATAACGGTTCATCGCTTTCTGCGGGTCGAAAACCCTTTTATCCGGAAATACAAAGTTATAGGGTGTATAATCAGGCTTGGGTGTAAAAAAATCCTGCAGCAACGAAGCAGTAACATCATACTGGTTCACATATTTTACTCCAAGCATATTGTATATCACTTTCAGTAATGACCCGAAATTGGCATGCGTATGGCTTACATAACCCCTCTTTACATACGGACCGGCCATCATTAATACACTGCGGTGTGCATCTATGTGATCTACCCCTCCCTGGGGGTCATCCTCTGTAATAATTACCAGCATTTTTTTCCAGTAAGGCGTTCTTGACAAAAAATGAAGGATTCGGCCCACTGCCAGGTCGTTATCCGCCATATAAGAATGAAGATACGGATAACCATCATCAGGCCTGGGCCTTGCGCCATGATCATTCGGAACCTGCATGGCAATAAAGCGTGGCATTTTTTCTTTTCCGTTCAGCCACATTCTGGTGAACTCAGTTTCAAACTGATCCATTCGGAACTGATCGGGTATATTGGTATTGTATCCTGCATAGTTATGACTGGTCCTGTTCCATACGGCTTTCTGCATAGGCACCATTACACCATGTGCAGCTCCGGTTAATGTATCGTTCCATTCTTCACGAACATGTGCCGTTTCATTGGCTTCACCAAAATTGTAAAATGAAATTTTATTGCGTTCCAGCGCTTCCGATAAACCGCCGATCTCTGCATAATCCTCCGGGTCCATGCTTCCTGTTGAACCCGGGAACCTTCTGCCGGGAGCTTTGGAAAAAAGTTTTGCCGTTTTGTCCACACTCGAATTGGCTTCTACCCATTCATTTGGTATTACACCCAGCATCCAGTGATGGCCATGAATAGAAGCATCGCTATCACAATAAAAATTATCAGAGTATGCAAATTCAGCTGAGGCTTTTCGGTGGTTAGGCATTACATCAGCCTTTAAAACAGAATCACTCCTTCCATATACATTTACACCTATACCGAATCTTGCCAGTGTTTCATCCCCCTTTCCAGTTTTCATTTGTCCCATTACTTCATCGTAAGTTCTGTTCTCTTTGGTGATATAAACAATGTATTCAACCGGGCTTTTCTTTACGCCTGGCAAAACAGGCAAAGGGTTATTATCATCATTTACTGAAACCGGCTTAAATGTATTATTGATTGCATTTGCAGTATAAACTTTTAATTGCTGTACATCAGGCATACTGATTTTCTGAAAACTGCCCAATTGAATATCGCCTACATAAGTGCCCTGAACCGGCGCAACAAAATTCTTACCCCCATTTGGCCCTGCACCATACCCCCTGCAACTGATGACATAAATTTCTTTTTCATCTTTTGATAACAGTACTCTTGCCGGCCCCCAACCGGTCGGGATAAGCCCTCTGGTAATTTTCTTTTCAACATCCACCACAGCAACAGCATTAAAACCAAGTAAAGCCACAAACAAAGTTTTTTCATCTTTACTGAGTGTAATGCCAAAAGGCAATAAACCGCGGTAATTATCAATGCGGTTATCAACTTTAACAGAGATGTGATCAATAATTTTATGGTTGCGGTAATCAATTACAGAAATATTATCGTTGGTAGCATTGGTAACATAAGCATACCGGCTGCCTACCGCAATAGAATTCGGGCTTGCACCGCCTACTACTTCTGCATCCTCTATCATTTGCCCAACCTGGTGACCGGTTTTAAATTTATCAATTACTTTATTGGATGCAAGATCAATAGTAAATACGCTCATTGCTTCCGGAGTTAAAGGGCTTCCGACCCCAGGTATCTTTTTTCCTTCCACCACTGTTCCGTTAATGGATTCATTGGTGTTATCGCCATATGGGTGCCAGGGGATCATGAGTGAGTCATAATTCTTTGCGGTTGCCCCTTCTACCAAGGGGTATTCATACATTCCCACATTGGCTACAAAAGCTGTTTTTTTATCAGCGCTTAAAGCCAGCCCGAAAGGCTGCCGTCCTGTTTTGACAGAGGCAGTAATTTTCTTTGAATCTAAATTGATCCGCACCATGCGAAAATTACCTCTGTCCAGTACCAGCATTTCATTACCAGGTTCATTCAATAATAAATCTGCTGTAAAACTATCATCATATTCTTCACCATATATTTTCCCGTTTAGCGAAACAGAATCTGTGCGTTGCAATTTTTCAATATCATAAATAATTACAGCGCCATTATCACCGCCGCTTAAATAAACTGTTTTGGAATCGGCTGCAAATGCTACCCCAAGGAAAGAACCATTGGATAAGGGTGAAATAATTTTACCATCGTAAGAAGGGACCCTGGTATGGTTCATTGACAGCAAATCAATAATGGTGAAGACGCCATTGTGAAGCGCCACTGCTTTTTTTCCGTCTGGTGAAACTGCCATACCAAACGGGTCATGTGTTATGCGGATGGTTTTACCTGCCGGTGTAACATACCTGCCGCTTGGTAAAACAGAAATACCACCGGGATTAACGGAAGCGTACTGATTTGATCCCGGCACTGTAAGCACAGTATATTTTTTTTCCTGCGCCTTAGAAAAAAAAGCAAGTAGTAAAAAACCGGGGAATATAAAAGTTTTAAAAGATACTTTTGGTTGCAAGGCTTATTTTTTTGAAATTTAAGAAGAATTAAAAAAAGGCGAAACCTGGACAAGTCCCGCCTTTACACAATGAGAAAATTTATATACCTGCTGCTTAGAAAAGAAAGCCTTATTTAATAACCCACATGGCAGCATTGATATCATCCTGTCCTGCAAACTGCCTTGTCAAAGCTTCTGAAAGATTGGTACCGTTGGTTGTTCTCTCCGTTCCGGGATACTGGAAACGCAAAGGGATTTTACCGCTGTTTCCTGTACCGGGGCCGCCTTTTGCAAAATCAGGAATGCCTGTTCTCCTGAAATTGTAATATGCTTCAAAACCTGAATTCTGAAAAAATGAAAGGTACTTTTGTTTCAATATCTGCTGCAAGCCTGCTGCATTATTGCCGGCATACTTCACATCAGCCTGGTTGTAATAATCATTAAAGACAAAAGTTACTTTATAATTGATGTAGTCCCCGCTCTCCGACACTTTGCCCCCCGGTTTCAGGTAATAAAAATCATTTACCCCGTCCTTGATACCATAAAAACCAATTGAAGCCTGAATACCTTTTTTATACCAGTCTTCTGCATCACCTGCCAGCCAGCCCCTGTTAATGGCTTCAGCTATATTGAAACACATATCATGATAACCTATCAGTGAAGTGTTTTCCGCAGTGTAAGTCCTGTAATACCTGTAGCGGCCGTAAAATGAATATTGACCGGGAACAAAGCCTGCACCATTATCTGTGCCCGCTTTGGTTGACATATCAGCAAGGTCTTCGGCCGGGCTTGCTCCAACAAACGCAGCATGATCTGAAGGAAGAATACCGGCTTTTAATTTTGAACCGGCAGGATCGGCTACTGCAAATACACGTGGATCTTTTAAAGAAGTGAGCAAACCAATGTAGGTAGAAGACATGTTGTAACGTGTAGCATCAAACCCATAGTTATCCGGATTGATAGGATACTTATTAAAAGGATTAACCCATACAAACTTCAGGTTATCGTTCATATCCGTCATTACAGGATACTTGCTTTTATCGGCAAACACCGCAGCAAAAGAAGATTTTAAATTCAGGTCAGCTTCGGTTTCCCTTTTGCTCAGGCTGATCAAAACCCTCAGCCGAAGTGTATTGACTGTTTTTTGCCATTTACGCAGGTCGTTATTGAAATAAAAATCACCAAGCAGGGTATTATCACCTGTATTGATAAGTTTCGCAAATTCTGTATTGGCATCATCCAGCCATTTTAAAACTTGTATAAAGATGTCTTTCTGCGTATCGTATTTGGGGGTAAGGTTTTCCACACCTGCAAGTGATTCCTTCAGCGGCAGGTCGCCTACCCGCATGGTCATTTCATAAAACAGGTAAGCCCTGAAAAATTTACCCAGGGCTGAGTAAGGGTTTGCATCTTTATTGGCACCGCCCCTTAAAGCTTCTTCTTCCATTTTAACTACGTTTTTCAAAGTAGTATAAAACAGGCCTGCTCCGCCCCAGTTGTATTCCTGGTTGCCATAATAATTATAATTACAGCAGGCAAACTGGTTCCAGCGCTGCTCTAAATTCCAGGGACGCTGAAAAGAAGCAACATTTACTTCAATGCCGTTTAATGCAAGCGAAGCAGGTACAGCTTCAGGAAGGTTGGGGTTAACTTCCAGCTCAGTAAATTTTTCTTTACAGCCGGTGAACAATATAAATGCCGTTACAACTGCTGTTAAAAATTTATGTTTCATATATAACATTTTTGGTGATGATGGTTAAGCTGTTATTAAAAAACGATATTGACATTTACGCCATATCGTTTTACTGTGGGTGATTGAATGCTGCTTGAATTCTGGCTGCCTGCATACTGGTCCAGGTCAACATCTTTATGCTTCTTTTCAGCAAAGTAGAAGAGATTGCGGCCTACAAAAGAAATGGAAGCATTCCTTATAAACGTTTTCTGAAGTACTGAGGCAGGGATGTTGTAGCCCAATGTTATCTCCCTTAATTTGGCGAAGGTCTTGCTCATCAGGTTACCCTCCGCGGTAGAATTGTAACGGCTTACATAATCCTGTGCAAAGGTTTTAATGTCATTGGGGGCAAAAGTTAAATCCTTATAGTTTGTAATCACTCCTGTTACCGGGTGGTATTGGGGGGTGCCGCTTACAATCTTCACACCCTCGCCCACATAACTTTTTACTCCGAGATAATCCTGGTAACGTGCTTCGCCTAATACTCCCTGTGTGGTTTCAATATGCCTGCCGCCGCGGAATGTCTGGCGACGAAGATAGTTTTCCATTGTTCCGCCCACACGTCCATCAACCTGCACGGTAAGGTTTATGTTCTTAAAGGAAAACTTATTGGTTAAACCCCAAATCCAGTCCGGACTTGAATAACCGAAAATCTGGTTCTTAGGTAATACAATGGGGCGTCCGCCGCCATCGTTTATAATTTGGCCATCGGGTGTACGTGCATAAGATCTTCCCTGATAAATATCAAGCCTGTCACCCTCTTTAACATATATCTCCCCAACCAGGATCGAATCGGCGGGTAACTCCGCATACCTTTGACGATAGCTTGACCAATTCAATAATACATCCCATGAAAAACCACCCGCCATCCTTGAACGGACAGGGCTACCGTTAATGGTTAACTCAACGCCCTTGGTTGAGTATTTTGCGGCATTAATAAACAAAGCGGTATATCCGGTAGCCTGCGATATGGGGTTGCGGAAAATCTGCGGGCCGTCAATATAAGTAAAGTAAACCGCATCCAACCCCAACCGGTTACCCAGGAAACGAACATCAATGCCCGCTTCGTAATTGGAGCGATTGGCTGTTTTAATATCATCATACAGGTTATCGGTATAATAAGCCGCAGTTGAATTGTTATAATCAAGACGGGTATTATATACTTTGCTTACCAGGCTGTAAGTAGGCCCATCGTAAGCGGTGGTATATGGGGCGCCATAACCTATTGGATAAGATGCGGGCCCTATATAGGCTGTTGTTCCGCCATCCCTCACATTAGCATAAGAAGCTTTAAGCTTTAAGAATGATATGGCTTTGGGCATGTCAACATAATCTGAAATCACTGTGCTGAATGAAACAGAAGGATAAGTACCCGGCTTTGCGTCCGGAATAGCTGAGGATTTATCCATTCGGATGGTTGCACCAACATTAAGGAAGTTCTTATAGGAAAGATCAACCGAGCCGTAAACACTCTGCACCAAAAGTTCAGATTCAAAATTTGCCGCCTTGATCGGGTTACGTGAGTTGGCAAAATTGTAAACACCGGGTACGTTAAGATAATCAGTTGTGACATAATTGGAATTAAACCTCATGGAACGTACATTTCCACCCGCCAATGCCGATACATTAAAATCACCAAAGAATTTTTTATTGAACTTCAGCAGCAGTTCCGTATTACTTTCAAACAATTTCCTGATATCTTCCCTGTAATCGCCACGTGCCTCTTCCCTTCCGTAAGATGTAGCAGAATAAGGAAATTTCTCCGTGCGCAGCATATCATAGGTAGATATTGAAGTTCTTCCAAGCAGCTCAAGATTACTGTTGAATTTGTAATTAAGACTGGTATAACCATTGATGTAATTCATATAATGGCTCCTCAACCACTCATACACCAGGAAATAAGGATTGTTGTAACGCTGGTACTCAGCATAAATCTGCTGTACGCCTTCTTTACCGGGCTGCCAGTAATTGCGCATGTCATCAATACTCCAGTCGGCGCCGCCCCAGATGATGATATTATATATCATACTGTTGGGACCGTATTGAATATCGGGCACATTGGGAGTTGACTGCCTGTTGTAATTTACATTCGCCTCAAAACGAAGCTTAGGCGTAAAATTGTGGCCGATGAATGTGTTGAAATTAAAACTATTCAGTTTTGTATTGGGCACAATCCCTTTCTGGTAAGTATGAGACATTGAAAAACGCAGGTCAGATTTTTCTGTACTTGATGCAACAGAAAGGTTATTGGAAGCCAGCAACCCTGTTTCAATAAATCTTTTCAGGTTGTCTTTTCCACGGGCTACCCAGGGTGTTCCCTTGCGAACACCTGTAACAGGATCAACCGGGCTATCGTACTGGGGGATTAATTGCCCTTCAAACTTGGGTCCCCAAATATCATAGTCGCCATCATTTAAACCGCCGCCGCGGCCGTTAACAAATGAATACTTGCCGTGGTCGCCGGGGCCATATTCATCCTGTACTTTGGGTAAGGCATTGAACCCTTTTTCAAACATGGTGCTTGAATTGAATTCAACGCTGAAACCCCTTTTGTCTTTGGTTCCTTTTTTTGTATTGATAATAATAGCGCCGTTGATGGCCCTGTTGCCATACAATGCAGCTGCAGTGGGGCCTTTAAGAATGGTATAGCTGTCAATGTCATCGGGGCTTATATTCCATGTATCTGAATTGACAGGCACACCATCTATTACAAAAAAGTTTACGCTGTTGCCGCGAAGCAATAACTGTGGCCTGCCTTGTATTTCTGAAGAGGCCCCTACAGTGAGGCCGGCTACTTTACCCACCAATGAGTTGATGGCATTGGGCTCCCTTGCTTTAACAAGGTCAGCGCCTTTTACATCCTGCACAGAATAGCCGAGGCGCTTGGTTTCTTTTTTAATACCCAAAGCCGTTACTACCACCTCATTCATGGCTTTTGCATCAAGCTCCAGGCTTACAATTAAAACACTTTTATCAGCTACAGCAACCTCCTCTGCTTTAATACCAACTCCGCTAAAAACAAGCACGTCGCCTGTTTTTGCATTAATACTGAAAGTGCCGTCTATAGAAGAAGAAGTTCCGGTTTTGGTTCCTTTAACGAGAACCGTTACAGAGGGAACCGGGGATTGATCAACTTTATTGATCACTTTACCGGAAATGACATTTTGCGCTGCCACAAACACGGGCAATAGAAGCGCCAGCAATATCACCCCTGTTTTTTTCAAATTGAATAAAGAGGATGTCATAAGCAAAATTTTTGGTTGGAAAAAACTGTGAAAGCAGCGGCAAATTAAAAGAGCAGTGTGAAGGAAAGGTTACAGGGAGTTTAATTTAAGTTTACCTGAATGTTAACAAATACTGAACTATTGTTAAGTATTTATAAACATTACTCTGAACAGGAAAAATTGATTATTGGAAGAACCTGGCGATAAAAGACAGGAAAGAGAGAAGCTGTTTACATAAAAATCAGGAAAAGATAACAATGGCCTGATCTTCGGTTTCAGAAAAAATAAAAAATCAGCAGCAGAGCTTTTCCCTGGCCTGCATTGCTGAGCCTGTGTTTTTTTCTGC
>JANRKT010000169.1:0-9573 GCA_033763355.1 Chitinophagaceae bacterium
TGAGTGTTCACCTGAAATATCCTGCGGAAGATTTACTGGTATTGGCCTGCGACATGCCTTTGATGGAGACCGGACTTATCAAAGAGCTTATTGCTTATTACAGCAGAGATGCAGGCGCCGCTGCTTTTGTATATACCATCAGCGATGAACCGGAACCGCTCTGCGGTATTTACAGGTCAGGTGGTTTGTCATACATTTACCATCTGCTGCAGGTGAATGAACTGCCCCGGCACAGCATGAAGTATATGCTTGAACATATCCATTCAAAATTTATTCCCCTTGCTGCTGATAAAAAGAAATACTTCCGCAACTTCAATACCCATGCTGAATTAAACGGCTTGTAGGCCCAGCTTACCCTTTACAATTTTTGTAAACTCTTCTTTTTTTGCATCGCATACCTGGCAATGGTAATCTTTTGGCAATTGTTCAAATGCAGTACCCGCTGCAATACCGGTTTCCGGCTCTCCCTGCGCTTCATCATAAACAGTTAAACAGTGTTTGCATTGATGTACGTATTCAATTTTTTCAGGTTTGGGCAGCAGTTCCTTTTTTGGCGGTTTTTTCTCAGGTATTTCATGCAATTGTGCATGGTGTGCATAAAATGAGAGTACGGCACGTCTTAATTGCTCAGGTAATAATATTTTCGGGTTGCCTTTGCTGAATACAAACCCTGTTCTCTCATTGGGGTTAAAATCTTTGGCGCAAAGTATATCATAAACATGGAACAACTCCAGCCCGCCGATTGAGATGAGCGGCCTCCTTCTTACCAGTATGCTGCTGAATACTTCACTCTTCCTTCTTGTTTTTATGCCAAAGCAAATACCAAAGGTCCTTGTATCATCAATACTTAAATGTTTCACCAGATATTTTTTCAGCTCAAGCGCTTCACTGCTGTTGTCTTCTACCTGGAAATTCAGTTCATTGGCCGCATGGCGTACATTTATCTGGTGCTTTGCCAGAAGATTATTCCACTCCTGCCGGTCTTTTTCTTCAATACCTTTTATAATAAGCGATTTCCACGGAGTGGAGCACAACTGCCCGATCTTTGTTTTTAAGCACAACTGGCACACATCTTTTAAAAAACCTGTGCTGAATAATTCATCCCTGCGGTAAATGCCCAGCCAGTATTTATCATTGTAGCGGTTCAGCCCTTCATAGTAGGGGAGGTTAAAGGCAGGTAATTTCAAAGGCAAATCTGCAGTTTTGGTAATATAGGTTTTCCCGCTCACCATGGCATATAATGCATCGCCGCTGGCTTCGCTGTTGTCGTAAAATTTTTCCCTGTGCTCAAAGATCAATGTTTCAATCTGCTCCGACATCCTTGCCACATCATTGGTATAAACCATATCCTTCCATTCATAAATAACATTGGTTTTCGGAAAACGGATAAACAAATGCCAGAAATGCTGTGATGTTGGCGACGCTACCCAGTTGATATTTCCTGTAAGCAGTGGTGTAAAGCTCTGGTTACAGTCGCTCACATTAATCTTCAGCTTAGGCTGATAATCCATCAGGTCAAAAATATCCTTGTAAACACCTTCGCTGAGCCAGGTGTTGGTAATAAAAACTTCTTCTGCCGGATAAGAACTTACAATGTTGGGATATTCATCATTGTCAAATTCATAACTGATGCCCAGCAAATCCAGCTGGTTCATCAGGACATCAGCGCTTGATTGTCCTGTTTCAACAAGCAATTGCTGGCGCAGGCCAAACTTTACATGGAACACTGCAGCCTTTCCTGCAGCTACAAGTATGTTATACAAATCTCCCGGCGAAATAATCCCGCCACGGAAATTGATTTTTATGGTGACCATGTAACTCATATACCCCGATCCCCTAAAGGGGAGTTTTAATTATTCCGGTATATATACTATATACAGACATACTTTTTTTATTGCTGTATTTCTTTGATTGGCTTTGTACTTGAATCTGATGATTCAGTTGCTCATTTTACCAGGTTAAACTCTTTCATTGCCTTCGGAAAGTTTTTATTTTCATGCCCGGGCCTGCAGAGTTTCAATAATGCAAAACGCTGCAGGCTGGTTAACCCCATCCATTGTTCTGTGGAAATCTTCCAGCCAAATTCTTTTGCCTTTTCCTCTAATTCCGGGATTATACTTTTTAATTCCGCCCAGGCAGGGTGTTCATCTGTTTGTAAATTTGTAGCCTTGTTCCCTGTTCTTTTCAAAATCAATCCCTGCAAATATTTTTTATATGCAGCTGTTTCTTCTTTTGTTCCGCATGATTGTACGGCCAGTTGTTCTTTTTCCTCAGGTTTAAATTTGACCCACTCCGCCAGTTTTAATTTTATACCACAGGCATCCAGTTTAAACCTTACAATCATCGGTATGCAGCGTACATTTTCTTCCACAAAATCTTCTTCAAATAAAAAGAAAACTGCTTTTTCCTGGTTTGGTCCGGATTTTTGAAATGATGCGCTTTTTACTGCAGTTGTAGTCATTGATTTATTTTTTTGCGCCTTTTTTCATGCGCTTGCTTTTTGCATAAGCTCTACTAATTCTCCATTATGGATTACTGGTTTTGTTTCTTTCTCCAGTATTGCCTTTACCTCAGGCCTGCAACTGCCGCAGCCTGTTCCTGCCCCGGTCAGCTGGCACAACTGCACCAGGTCTTTACATCCTTCTTTTATTTTGTTTGTAAGATTTCCTTCACCAACATTATTGCAACTGCATACCAGCTTACCTGTTACCGGTTCCGGAACTTTGCCGCTGCGCAGCAACTGTAATCTTTTTTCGCTCAATTCCATTTTATTGGCGATGAGGTCCCGGTATTCGAGAAATTCACTCTTATCGCCGATTAAAATAGCGCCGATGAGCCTGTCATGATGAACAATACATTTCTTGTAATAGCGCTTGGCTTTATCAATGAATACAATTTCCTCATAGGCAGGGTCATCAGGATATTCAACTATCCCCAGCGAGCACAATTCTGTTCCATGCATTTTTAAAATATTCATCAGCAAAGAACCCTCATAAGGTTTTGAAATATCACCACACAGGTACCTTGCAACTATTTCCGCCTGCTGCTCTGCGGCGGCAGTAATGCCATATAAAAACCCTTTGAACTCCGCTATCTCACCAATGGCAAAAATGTCCGGGTCGCTGGTTTGCAGATATTCATCTGCAACTACGCCTCTTTTACATTCAATACCTGCGGCTTTTGCCAGTTCAATATTGGGCACCGTGCCTATGGCAATAACAATCGCCTGGCAATCTATTATCAAACCACTTTTTAAACGGATACCGGTTATATGCTGCTCTCCCAAAAACCTTTCAATCTCATCGTTGTAATAAATGTCAACGCCTTTGTCAGTTAATTCTTCGTGTAGCAATTGGCTGCCCAGCGGGTCCAGTTGCCGGTCCATCAAACGGGAGATGCGCTGCACAATAGTAACTTCCACATTCACTTCACGAAGCGATGCTGCAAGTTCTATACCAAGTAAGCCACCGCCCACTATAATTACTTTTCCTTTGGCAGTGTCAACATGATTTTTAAAATTGTCTGCATCCATCCTGCTGCGCATGGTAAAAATGCCTTTCAGTGAAGGCACATCCCGCAGCATGGCAGCACGGCTCCCGGTAGCCATGAGCAAAACATCATAGTGGTGATGTTTTCCGTGGCTGTCAGTAACCACCTTATTGTGCCTGTCAATCTTTTCAATGCTTATACCACGATGGAGTTTTATTTTGTATTCTTTCTCTTCCGCATCAGTCATTTTTACCAGGTTGTTCCATGGTAAAACACCGCTTATATAATCGGGTAATAAAACCCGGTTGTAAAAAGGATAGTTTTCTTTGCTGAAAACCTCAATCTCATCAGAGGTGTTCAATGCCCTGTAACTTTTTACAAAACCACAGGCGCCTGCACCTGCACCGATAACAATAATTTTTTGTTTTGCTTTTTTATAAAGTCTTACTTCAACAGCGCTGAATTTAAAATCAGGCTCTTTACTTAACGGATCAACTAAATTATTGGTAAGATTATTGGCACGGTTCAAATCGCTGTTCAATATTTTGCCCCAGTGCATGGGCAAAAACACCACACCCTTCTTTATGTCTTCTGTAAACTTTACTTTTACCCTTACCTGCCCTCTTTTATTTATTACTTCTGCCAGGTCATTTTCTTTTATGCCCCGTTCTGCTGCATCTTCAGGGTGAATTTCAAGAAACGATTCGCTGAAGTGCTGGTTAAGCTTATTTACTTTTCCCGTTTTACTCCTCGTATGCCATTGATCACGGATGCGCCCCGTTGTTAATATAAGCGGAAAATCATCATCAGGCTTTTCTGATCCATTTGCATCAGCAAAAGAATGAATGATAGCTTTTTGTGAAACAGTATAAAATTTTTTATCTGTAAATAACCGGGGGGTCCCACAATGACCATGCTCTTCTTTTGAATTTTTACTTTTCTCTCCATAATATGGCCATTGCACCGCTCTTTTTTCTTTCAGTATGTCGTAACTCAATGCACTGATATCAATGTTAGTGCCTGCAGTAAGCGCTGCATATTCTGAATATATTTCAGCAAAACTTTTAAAATCAAAACCCTTATACCCCATCTTCTGTGCAAAGCGGCAAATAATCTCTGCATCTGCCAATGCTTCACCGGGTGCATCTGTTATTTTACTCAAATGGCAGATCCTGCGTTCAGCATTGGTCATGGTGCCTTCTTTCTCTGCCCATGAAGCGGCAGGCAGCACCACATCTGCATACTTTAATGTTTCTGTTTTGTTGCTTACTTCCTGCACCACTACAAATTTTGCCTTCTTCAAACTTTCTTCGGCTTTTCTTACATCGGGTAAACTGATAAGCGGATTGGTGCATAAAATCCAGATAGCTTTTAATTTTCCTTCATTCAATGCATCAAACATTTCAGTTGCTGTCAGTCCCGGTTTGGGCTGAATAGTACCTAATGGTATTTGCCAAAATTTTTCTACTTCGTTTCTGTGGCTTTCTTTCGCTAAATCCCTGTGAGCAGGCAACAGGTTGGATAACCCTCCCACTTCCCTGCCGCCCATTGCATTGGGCTGACCGGTTAATGAAAATGGCCCTGCCCCCGGCTTTCCGATATGGCCGGTTATTAAATTGAGATTGATAAGGGAAAGGTTTTTGTTCACGCCAATTACACTCTGGTTCAGCCCCATCGTCCACATGGTAATAAAACCTTTGGCATTGCCGATGTATGATGCCGCAAGGCGGATATCATTTTCATCTGTACCGCAAATGGCAGCAGCTTCTGCAACAGTCCTTTCAAAAACAGTTTGCCGGTACTTTTCAAACCCTTCAGTATGATTTTTCACAAAATCGGGGTCAATATCACCTTCTTCAATCAAACATCTCCCTATGGCGTGGTGAAGCGTAACATCTGTTCCGGGGTTCAGTTGCAAATGAACATCTGCTATGGAGCAGGTTTGTGTTTTGCGGGGGTCGCTTACAATTATTTTTATATTGGGGTTAAGCTCCTTAGCTTTTTCAACCCTTCTCCATAAAATGGGGTGGCACCATGCAGGGTTAGCCCCGGCTACAAAAATTACATCAGCCAGTTCTATGTCATCATAACTTACCGGAACGCAGTCCTCACCCAGGCTCATTTTGTAAGCGGATACTGCGCTGCTCATGCACAATCTTGAGTTGGTGTCAATATTATTGCTGCCGATGAAACCTTTGATGAGTTTATTGACAACATAATATTCTTCAGTTAAACATTGACCAGACGCATAAAATGCAACTGAATCAGGCCCGTATTTTTTAATGAAAGTTTTAAATACTGCAGCAGTTCTCTCCAGGGCCACATCCCATGAAACACGCTGACGCGGCTGGTTGCGGCTGTAACGCATTTCTGGATACAGCAAACGGTCTGAAGTATCCATAACCGTATAATGAAGGTTCATCCCCTTTGAGCAAAGCAGTCCTTTGTTCACAGGGTGCGATGCATCGCCTTCCACGGTCAGTCTGCCATTGTTATCTTTCTTTACAACAATACCGCATCCCACACCGCAATAACAACAGGTTGTTTTAAATAAATTATTTGTCATGACAGATACGGAATTTTATATGGCATGCAAATCCTTTTTCCCAATCTGTATTTTTTCCTTTCTCCATCTCTTTTTTATTTAGCCGGCACCAATACAGGCACGGGGACTGCATCGGTTCTTACAGTTTCCTCTTTTTTATCCGGAGTGGTTACTATCCGGACAATTAATACAATAACGCCAACACCCAGTACGGCAGCGCCGAGATAAAAGAACGCCTGCGCATAGGGCATTGACTTAAATAAAAACCCGATCAGCATGGCGCCTACATTACCACCGGCCCCCACAATGCCTGCCACACTGCCCACCGCTTTGGGGTTTACAAACGGAACAATACTATAGGTGGCGCCGTTGGCCATCTTTAAACACAAACCAAAGAAGAACATCATGAAAATTGCCATGCCCACACTTCCTGATTTTGCAAAGAGCATGATACCTATTCCCTCAAGCAATAATAAAATAGTAAGCAAGCTTACTTTTCCGTTAAAGCCAAAACGTTTGCCTATTTTATCAGAAACAATTCCGCCAAGTGCACGGGCAAAAATGTTGATCCAGCCAAAAATACTTGCCAGCAAACCGGCCATGATAATAGTTGCTTTGTAGTCATCATAAAAAAATGAGGCAGCATAGTTGTCAACTGTAATTTCCACGCCGAAGCAGGCTGCATAGGCAACCGTTAATATCCATGTGCGGTAATCTTTTGCGGCAAGCAGAAAAGTATTTTCTTTTTTGCCGGTTGAGGATTGTTCAATCTCATCAAAGTTTCCTGAAGGTGTATCTTTCGTGTATTTCCAGTACAGCCATGCCATAACCAGCAACAACACACCGGGAATAACCATGGCATAACGCCAGCTGTCTTCTTTGCTTACCCATCCTGCGCCAACCAGCCCGGCAGCAATCAATGGCATGATGATTTGTGTAGCGCCGCCGCCGGTATTGCCCCAGCCACCTGCAACTGCATTGGCTGTGCCTTTAATATTGGGTGCAAACATTACCGAAGTGTGAAACTGTGTTAATACAAACGAAGCGCCGATAACGCCAATAGCCAGGCGAAATAATAAAAAGCTTGTGTAGCTCTGGCTTAAACCGATCAGCATAACAGGTATGGCGCAAAAAACCAATAACACAGTATAGGTTTTGCGGGGGCCAAACTTGTCGCACAGCCTGCCCACAAGCAGCCTTGCGATAATGGTAGCTGATACGGCGGCAATGCCGATATTTCCTTTCTGCGCTTTTGTTAAATGCAGTTGTTCACTTACCAGCGGCATCAGCGGTGCAATACCAAACCAGGCAAAAAAGCAGAAGAAAAAAGTAAGCCAGGTAATGTGAAAAGTCTGCATCTGCACACCTTTCAGCGAAAAGATATTGAGCTTGTGCAAAGGCTGTTTCATCTGTACTTCCCGCATGGCAATGTTTGTTTTAATTATAAATAATGGTGAATGTTGTTTTATTCTTTTATATCGTCAATTGAAAATTTATCAATCAAAAGGCTTAAAAGTTTGTCGTGTATCCTGATATAAGTTTCATCATGCACGATATCTTTTTTGTTGCGGGGGCGGGGCAGGGGCACATCCACAATTTCTTTAATGGTGGCTGCAGGCCCGTTGTTCATCACCACCACACGGTCGCTTAAAAAGATGGCTTCTTCAATGTCGTGTGTAACCATCACGATGGTTTTTTCACGGTTGTCAAGGTTCCATAACTTCAGCAGTTCTATGTGCATGGTGCCTTTGGTTAAAGCATCCAGTGCGCCGAAGGGTTCATCCAGTAACAGAATGGATGGGCTGATGGCAAATGCCCTTGCAATGGCTACCCTTTGTTTCATGCCTCCTGAAAGATGACCGGGCAGTTTATCTTTATGCTCCCACAGGTGCACCATCTTCAGGTTTTTTTCTACCAGTTCTTTTTTCTCTGCCGCAGATTTATCTTTTATTGCCGCGTCCACTGCTTCATAAATATTCCTGTAAACACTCAGCCACGGAAGCAAAGAGTAATTCTGAAAAACAACTCCCCTGTCGGGCCCTGGTTTGGTAACCACATTACCATTGGCTTTCACTTCGCCTGCACTTGGTTTAACCATTCCGCTGATGGTTCCCATTAATGTTGATTTACCGCAGCCCGAGTGGCCAATGAGAGCAATGATCTCCCCTTTATTTACACTTAATGAAATATCTTTTACAGCAGTATAAACACCTTTGGGGGTTTTAAAACTTACGGTAACGCTATTGATTTCAATGGTGGGCGGCGGATTTAAAACAGGCTCAAGTACGTTATCTGCTACTGATACGGCTTTTACATTTGCAGGTGACAATATGGTTGTTGAAGTAGTCATATGAGTATTTTAATGTTGCTTAATTTTTATATTGCATAAGTGAACCGCTTTTGCAGGCCCATAAAAATTTTATCCAGCAGCAGCCCTACAATACCAATAATAATAATGGCTACTAAAATTTTGGCTATGCTGCCGCCGTTAAAACCTTCTTCCCATACAAAATATCCCAGGCCAATTCCGCCTGATAACATTTCACCCGCTACAATTACCATCCATGCCACGCCGACGGATAATCTTAATCCCGTTAGAATATGCGGCAATGTGTAGGGCACTACAATTTTTGTGATGTACTTGCGGTTAGAAAAACCAAATGCCTTTCCTACATTTTTATGGTCCTGCGGAATATTCGCCACGCCAAATGCAGTGTTGATGAGTGTGGGCCATAATGAGCAGATGAATATCATAAATACACTTGCCTGCGGCGAATCCTGAAAAATAGCAAGGCCCAGCGGAAACCACGCCAGTGGCGATACAGGACGCAGTATCTGCACCATCGGGTTAATAATGTTCATTACAATTTTGCTGGCGCCCATCAGCATACCGATTGGTATTGCAACAAGGCTTCCCAAACCAAAACCAATGCCTACTCGGGCAAGTGAACTCAGCAGTTTTACCCCGATACCTTTTGTATCAGGGTCATTCTGCATGGGGTTTTGCATTACTTCTTTAACAACCTCCCATGTCATCCGCGGATTGGGTATTTCATTTTTGGTAACGCCTGAAATGAGTTCCCATATTCCGCCCATCAGCGCAAGTCCGCCAAAAAAATACAGCGTTGACCAGAGTGATTTAAGTGAGAAAATATTTTTCATTTTTACTTTTTTATTTCCCGCAAAGACACAGAGCGCACAAAAGGTTTTTTCTTAATGTTCATTGCGGCTTTGCGGGAACAGGTTTATCTTTTAGTAGTTTTTAAATATGCTGCCACATTATTCGGATCAAACTGCACGTCATAAGTTGTTTTAAATGCCTGCATATCGGGCTGCATGGGCACACCCATTTCTTTGGCTACTTCTGCATACACATCATCTAATACTAATTTTTCAGCAATAGCTTTATAGTCGGGATCAGATTTTAAATAACCAAAGCGTACATACTGTGCCATAAACCAGATGGCATGAGATTTACGCGGCATGGTTACAACACCATTGTTGTAAAAGGTCATGTAATCGTCTTTGTATTTGTTTAC
>JANRKT010000170.1:0-14843 GCA_033763355.1 Chitinophagaceae bacterium
TCTTCAGCTGCAGGTAATCAAGGAAATATATCACTTTCAGGGAAAGATTATTGTTCTGGTCGGTTTCAATGCTGTTGCCGAAATTTTTAAAATAACTTCTTTCTACTATATCCGTATAGTGTACTGCTGCATCTTTCCATACAATGTTGATGAAACTGCCGGGTGCAAACTGCCAGGTGTAAACCATGTCAATATTAAAGAAGTTCACATTGCGGTCAACATTCTGGTTAAAATAAAGGTTAGGGGTCAGCCTTCCATCCGCCTGCTGAAGGGTGAAGAATTCTTTGTTTTCAACACTGCTCAGGTAATGTCTCAGCCTGAAGGTAATGCCCATCCGGTTGGTAAAGTTGTATTTGGTGCTGAGGATATTTTCTATTGTGTTAACTTTTCTTCTGCCAAAGATGATCTGGCTGTTATCTGACCAGGCGTAGCCTACATTATTAAACCGCGGCATAAACCCGATGCGGTGCGATAAAGAAAATTTACTGCTGAAACGGTAGGTCTGGTTCAGCATCAGATCCATTGCAACAGCATTGTAAAAGTTGAAATACTTTCTTGTAAAATTCTCTGTGTAGAATGAATATTTTTTTGCTGAATTGCTTTCAAACCAGAACCCACCCAACACACTTGTGCCGCGGCGGAAAAACCAGCCTTCACGGCGGGGTTCGTAAAAGTCATGCTGCTGTGGTGTAAAGTTCCAAAAGGTTCCGAACCATGATAGTTTTTTAGTTTGAAACTGTGCATTCACATTGATATTAGACCGCTGGTATTTTGTTTCAATGGGAGTTATGGCAGTAAACAAGCGGCTGTAATTTGCATTAAAGTTCAGGAATATCCTGTTGTAAAAACCTTTCGGTTCCGTCCACCTGTAACCTACCCATAAACCATGGTCAAGAAAATTATTATTGGTAAAATAACCGAGGTCGTTGCTGGTAAATTTGGTATCGGTGAGTTCCTGCCATACATTAAAATTGAACCGGCCGCTGATTTTTCCAAAATTAAGCGCACTGCTGAACCCGGTTAATGTTTTTCCATCAGCATTGTAACCAAACAAATTGCTTACTGCAGCTTTTCCGCCTATGTTCCATGTATTCTTTTTATCATTAAAATTAAACAATGCGGCAGTTACGTTGGCATCATAATCTTTTCCGCTGCGGGTTACATTGGTGTTAACAAGGGTTACTCCTGAATTGTATTTCAGTGTCTGGTCAAGCACCAGTATGTTGTAGTTCGTAAGGGGATCTGTCTGGTATTTATACTGTTCTTTTGTATTGGTGTTTTCAATTGTTGCATACTGGGGTTTTGTAATGGCATTCAGTAACCCTATGCCTAACCCCTTCTGCGTCCTGCCGGATATCTTGGAAGCATTGATAAGTTTTGATTCCGAAGGGTTTTTCACTACTGTTTCGTTGCCGCTTATGTTTCCATACACATCATACAAATGTATGGGTGTTCCCCCTATCCTTCTTGAATAAAACAAATTGCCCTTGCTGAAAAGTTCGGTTCCTTCGGTAAAGAAACTCCTGTTTTCATTGAACCGTACTTCAAACGGAGTTAGGTTCAGTACCTGGTTATCACTCTGCACTTGTCCAAAATCGGGAATCAAAGTGGCATCAAGTGTAAATGCCTGGTTGATGCCGTATTTAAGATCAAGGCCGCCGTTTACCTGGCCGGTCCAGTTTTTTTGCCCTGGCTGGTTTTGCGGAAAATGGTTTGCATACACAGAAAAGTAAGGTGAAAATTGTAAACGCAAAGGAGGTTTTATGTTGGTAATACCTGTCCACAAACCCTCTTGTGTAAGAAAACCATTTACGTTTACATCAATGGGGTTCCATGTATATTGCTGTTCTGTTTTTCTCCTGCGGCGGGTAATATTCAATCCCCAGTTCTGCACTTCTTTTTTTCCAAACCGGATGGCTGCATAAGGAATGAACATTTCAAAACTCCAGCCATTATCATGGATTACAGCGCCGCTTTCCCAAACCGCATTCCAGCTAAAATCTTCATCATTGCCGTTGCTATTGGGCGACATTTTAGAATCCCATTGTTCATTGAGCGGGGTAACAAAATATTCAAAACCGTTCAGTTTGTCGTAATAAGTATCGAATATAATCCCTACATAATCATTGGTGCCAAAGCCGTCACGCCCTTTCAGTTCACGGGCAATACTGTCTTTAGTTCTTTCATAACAAAAGCCTCCAAAATAAATGCCCTCATCATTGTACATCAGGTAGGTTTCCGTTCTGTTGGGATAATCTTCCCTGGCCCCCATTTTAGGGCGGAACTCAACAAGGTCTGTCATCATTGCTGCGTCTTTCCATGCAGAGTCATTCAAAATCCCGTCAATCTTTACCGGCTGCGAAGTTCTTTTTGCGGGTAATTGCCTTGGGGCTGCAGTTTGTGCATTAACTGTATATATGCAGAAGAATGAAAAAATTAAAGGGTTGATTAGTTTTAGCTGCATGTTAACGGGGTTTATGCTGATAAAGACCCGGAAGCCTTTAAAATGATGCACCGCCTGTCCTTGTTTATAACCACTGGCATGTACCGCATTATTTTCAGCAACAAGATATAATTACCCCGCCCCTTCTTTAAAATAAATTACCTGAAATGCTGTATTTGCCTGATGAAAGGAGACAATTGTTAAAAACCATAGCAGAACAGCGTATTACCACCTGCATGGGCGACTAAAAAAATTTTCAGTCACTTTCTTTTTTAATGAAACAAACGATGTGAGGGTAAATTATCTTCTTCTTTTATAGGGGAAATTTCTTCCGAAGTTATCTGTTATGTTTTCAATGATAACGTTTGAAGGGTTATCCCAGTCTGCAGCGCCTTTGTAATGATTGTTCCAAAGCGTTACGCCATCGCTTACTACACTGCAGTATGCGTAAATATCTTCTGTTTTTCCCAGGCTGCGGGGTATGGGCAATCTGCTGCCGGCGGGTATTTCCCTGATGATGTCACGGGCAACAGTTACCCCATACGAAGCGTAATCGCTCATGTAGCGTTTCTTGGTTACCTGCATGCGTACAATGGCATCAACACCTAACAGTTCTTTCAGTTTTTTATCATCTGCTTTCCACGAATCCCTGAAGGAAATATTATTTTCTTTCAGCGTATTCATGGTTTTGCTTACATCCTGCACATCCACATACATATAGTATTTTCTTGAATTGGCATATTGCAGGATATTACTGTATAATGCCATCTGGAAAGCCCTGCTTTCTTCTTCCTCAATTCTTGCTATGTCTTCCTGCGTTAATTGTTTGGGTAATTTGCCGGTAAGTACCAGTTCTGATGGCAGCACCGCAATGGTCCTGTGTGTGGCCGTTTTCTGATCAAAGAAAGATGAAGTGTAATGCTTGCGGCTGCAGGACACAGCAACAATAAAAATAAAAAGAAAAATTGCTGTTGCAGGAGACAGGTTCTTTTTCATAAGGGTGGGTTTTTATTAAAATCAGGTGATTATTGCAGAATAATCACTGGTCTCCTTTTTAACGTTTATATCAGCTGTAAATTGTAAATAAAACAGGGTATAACTGCTATTTCACAAACTTATAAACCCTTACATAATCCACTTCCAGTACAGCGGGAAACACAGCATTGTCAATGCCCTGTGCACCACCCCAGTTACCACCCACAGCAATGTTGAGTATCAGGTGAAATTTTTTATCAAAAGGCCAGTAGGGAGAACCGGAGTACTGGTTTGAAAACTCAAACACCTTCTCGCCGTCAAAATAACCACGCAGGCCATAAGGGGTCCAGTCGGCCCTGTACACATGAAAGCTATCTGTGGCTGAGGCAATAATTTTGTTGTTGCCTTTTTGCGTGCCAAGGGTATGGTTGAATGCTTCTGTGTGTATGGTAAAATGTACACGGTTGAGGTCAAAGCCTACATGTTCCATCAGGTCTATTTCGCCACTCTTGGGCCAGCTGCCATAAGCAGATTCTGTGGGCAGGGTCCATATGGCCGGCCATGTACCCCTTCCTTTTGGGATTTTGGCTTTTACTTCTATCCTCCCATATAACCAGTCTGCTTTGTTGCGGGTAACCATGCGGGCAGAAGTATAATCACGGCCGCTGTAATTTTCTTTTTTTGCTGTAATTTTTAATATCCCGTTTTCAATGGCGGCATTACCTGAATTGGTGTAATACTGTAATTCATTATTGCCCCATCCGTTGCCCCCCACATCATAGCCCCATTTGTTTGCATCAGGGGTCCCGTTAACATCAAATTCATCTGCCCATACAGGCGCACTTTCAAATTCCCAGTAATAAACAGGTGGTGTAAACGGGGGATTAACAGGCGGCTGTTGTGTTGTGTTTTTTTTCTTGCAGGATAACAGCAGCAGAAAAACGATTATGGCTAAAGCAATTTTACGCATGAGGTAAAATTAAGACGTTGGCCTGTAAAACGCAATTGTTGTTTAACCAGATTAATCTTCCACCGCCTGGTTGAGGAACACAATAAGCGGCTGCAATGCTTTAAAAGCCAGCAGGGTTTTTTTCAGCAGTTCTTTTGAGGTAAGATCAGCATCATTGAATTTTACAAAAGCAATATAACTTTTAAGCCTCAGGTATTCAGCAGCCGGGTTGTCGGGTGCGTATCCCTTGGGCACACGGGTCAGCAAAAACTCATCGCTTTTGTCAAGGTCTTTGTAAACTGATTTGAAGCTTTTAGCGCTGATGAGTTTTTTGAAATCATTAAAATTATAATCAATCTCCTGCCGCAATTTTTTTAATTCATCGGGCATAGGTATGTACATGCCGCCCCCCACGAAACTTTGCCCCGGCTCAAGGTGAAAATAATAACCCGCTTTCATGGATTTTTTTCCGCCCTTGTTGATGCTGGCGCCAAAATTGGTTTTGTAGGGCGATTTATCTTTTGAAAAACGGATGTCCCTGTTGATGCGGAACATGCAGTCTTTCGCTTTTAATGTTTTAATGGTATCATCAGATTTGCTGAACTGGTCAATTACTGATTGAACAAAACCCGCAAAATCTTTTTTTGCTTCTTCGTAGGTTTTCCTGTTGGCGTCAAACCAGGGTTTGTTGTTGTTTTTTTTAAGGGCTTTTAAAAACTTAATTGTAGCGGGTTGTAACATACACTTTATTTTTACAGGTGAATAAAGTTATGCTGCAGAAGTGTGCGACGCAAGAAATGTTGAGGAATGACATACAGGCGGGAACAAAATAATAAATTTTACCGTTGCAGGCTGAATGCTGCAAACTGCTTACTGTGAATTGATGCTACTTAATCCTTCCCCAGTTCTCACCGCTTTTTATACGGTACAAGGTCATTTCGCTTATACCGTATTTTTTGGCCAGTTGCCTGTAGGTTGTTTTACGGCCCGGGTCGCTGATGATTTTTTTAATTGACTTTACCTGCACGGCATTGAGCTTTAAACCAACCGTTCTTGAAGCCTGTATTTTTTTATAAGCGATTTTTGCGGGTGATTTTTGCTGGTGTGCTGATACTTCCTCGGCAGTGGCCCATTTAAGGTTGGCAGCCCGGTTGTCTAATTTGTTGTGGTTAATATGAATGACAAACTTGTGCCGCGGTGAAGGTTTTTTGCAAAACAGTTTGGCTGCTTCACGATGGATATAAATGGTGCCCTTACTGTTGGGGCGGTGAAGGTTCAGGCTCTTGTAACCTGTGGTAAGCGACCCGTTAAGCAATTTGCCGTCTTCAATAATATCATCACTGTAGCTGCCGATGCGGCCGAGAGTAGAAACTGCATATTTTTTACGGAGTTCCCTCCAACCGGAAAACTGAAGTGGCTTCCACGTTTCTCCGGGTAATTTTCTGATCATAACAGAAATTTTTGAGACCCTGAAATTACTACAATTGGCGGGCTTTTTACATTAAATTTTGCTGAATGGCACAGGGCCTGAATATTGTTTCACCTTTAAATTCCGCCTGTTATTAACCGTGACCGATCAACTGCTTAAACTCTTTTTCATTCAGGATTTTTATACCCGGGATTTTTTTGGCTTTCTCCAATTTTGACCCTGCATCTTCTCCCACAATAAGATAGTTGAGTTTGCTGCTTACCCCGCTGAGGAGTTTGCCGCCGTTTTGTTCTACCATTTCTTCCGCCTCACTGCGTTTCATTTCTGTAAGTGTGCCTGTAAATAAAAAGGTAAGGCCGTTGAGGTTTCCCTGTACTGCCGGTTTTTTATCATTCTTCAGGTTTACGCCCAGCTTCTCCAGCTTTTCCAGCATGTGAATATTATCTTTATTACTGAAAAACTGGTAAATGCTTTCCGCCACTTTTACGCCTACATCTTCAAGGTTTTGTAATTCTTCTTTTGAATAATTTTTAAACTCAGGTAAATGCCCGATGGATTGGGCAAGTGTTTTGGCTGTGGTTTCGCCTACATAGCGTATGCCCAGTGCGTTGATAAGCCTGTGTAATGGCTGCGATTTGGAATTGGTAATAGCTGTCTGAAGGTTGCTGATTGACTTTTCACCATAGCCTTCCAGTTCTTTTATTTTTTCATAAGGCAACTCATAAATACCGGGAACATCTTTTAAAAAACCAAGCTGGTAAAATTTTTTTACGTTGGCTTCACCCAATCCCCGTATGTCCATGCAGTCTTTGCTTGTAAAATGTATGATGCGTTCCACCACCTGGGCTTCGCAGTTAATGTTGGGGCAGCGCCACACTGCTTCATCTGCTGGTTTGTATAATTTATCTCCGCAAACAGGGCAGTTGACAGGAAATTTTATTTTTTTTTCACTTCCTGTTCTCACTTCCGGTAATGATTTTACAATATAGGGGATCACATCACCTGCACGTTCTACGAGTACAGTATCACCAATGCGTATATCTTTTTCACTGATGAAATCTTCGTTATGCAGTGAGATGGAAGTAACGGTAACACCGCCGATAGGGACCGGATCAATTTTGGCAACAGGGGTAATGCTGCCGGTGCGCCCAACCTGGAATTCAACTGTGCGGAGTTTACTGGTGCTTTGGCGGGCTTTAAATTTAAAGGCAATGGCCCAGCGGGGATGATGGGTGGTCATGCCAAGCTTATCCTGCACCGCAAGGTCGTTTACTTTTATTACCATGCCATCAATTTCATAAGGCAGGTCATCTCTTTTTTCTTCAAACTCATGGCAGTATTTTATTACGCCATCAATGCCTTTAAAAGCTTTTTTTTCTTTTACCGGGCTGCGGAAACCGAGGTCCCACAACATTTCAAGTGAAGTATCATGGGAAAGGAGCGCTTTATGTAAATGGCGCCCCGGCAATGCGGTAAAATAACTTACATGGTATAAAAAAGCTTCAAGGTTCCGTTTGCTTACTTCTTTGGGGTCTTTAATGCGGAGTGTTCCTGCTGCGGCGTTACGGGGGTTGGCAAGTGGCGGAAGGTTTTGTTCTGATAATTGTTCATTGTATTTTCTGAAACTGTTCTTGTTCATTAACACTTCGCCGCGAATTTCTATCTGCTGAATGCCATAATCTGAAAATTTAGCAGAAAGCGGAATGGATTTGATTTGTTTGAGGTTGGTGGTTATTTCATCGCCTTCCACGCCATCACCCCTTGTAGCGCCGCGGGTAAACATGTCGTTCTCATAAATAACAGAAATGCTTGCGCCGTCAAATTTTGGCTCTACACAATATTCAACAATATTAAGACCAGATAACTCCCTTGCTTTCCTGTCCCAATCCAACAGGTCATCAGCATTGTAAGAGTTTTCAAGTGAGAGCATGGGTACAAGATGCTGTACAGTTTTAAATTCAGTCGTCAGCCCTTTTGCTACTCTTTGTGTCGGGGAATCGGCCTTTATCAGTTTGGGGTTTTCAGCTTCAATTTTTTCAAGCGCTTTGTACAACTGGTCGTATTCGTAGTCGGAAATCAAAGGGTCGTTTAAAATGTAATAGCGGTGCTCATGAAAACGCAATACATCCCGCAAATCCTCTATCTTAGTTTTCAGGCCTGCGCTTTCTGATTTTTTCAGGGTTTCCAGGAATGATGCGGTAATTTTCTGAAGCTTTTGTGTTTGTTCTTTGTTGTACATATTGCAACTTTGATACGCATAAAATTACATTTCTCTTTTGTTTTTCCGTTTATCTTAGCAAGCAGAAATTTTAATTATGAGATTACTCACTGCCATTATTTTTTTTGTTACCGTGCTTCCGGCCTGTACTTCCAAAATCAAGGTTGACATGCTGGTTCATCATGCTATTGTTTATACTGTTGATAGTACATTTTCCATAGACGAGGCCATTGCGGTAAAGGATGGACGAATTGAAGCGGTTGGCAAAAATGATGAGTTGCTTGAAAAATATGAAGCAAAAGAAGTGATTGATGCAGGCGGCAAACCGGTTTATCCGGGGTTTATTGATGCACATGCACATTTTGTGGGTTATGGTTTGGGGCTTAATACAGTTGATTTGACAGGAACCAAAAGCTGGGAAGAGTGTATTGAAAGAATTCAGCAATTTCTCAGCAATAAAAGATTAATGAAGGGTGTATGGATTCTGGGAAGGGGCTGGGACCAGAATGACTGGGAGAAAAAAGATTTTCCGGATAAAACAAGGCTTGATGAATTGTTTGCAGGGTTTCCTGTATTGTTAACAAGGGTTGATGGCCATGCCGCTGTAGCAAATCAGGCAGCCCTTGATTTAGCCGGGGTAAAGCCCGGGCTGAAATTAATTGGCGGTGAAGCAGAAACTAAAAACGGCAAACTCACAGGTATTCTTATTGATAATGCTATTGACCTGGTTAGTGCAAAAATCCCTTCACCAGGCGAAAATGAAACCCGGGAAGCGCTTCTTGCTGCACAACAAAACTGCTTTGCAGCTGGTTTAACAACTATTGACGATTGCGGGCTGAATTACCAGGCAGTTGAACTGATTGAGAAAATGCAAAGGGACAGCTCATTAAAAATACGGCTGTATGTGATGCTGAGCGATGCAAAGGAGAATTATGAGTACATTTTTAAAAGGGGCAAGATCAAAACCGGAAGATTAAATGTAAGCAGTTTTAAAGTTTATGCAGACGGGGCTTTGGGCTCAAGGGGCGCCTGTTTGCTGCAACCTTATGCCGATAAACCCGGCTACTACGGTTTCCTGTTAAGCAATAAAGGGCATTTTGATTCTGTTGCCAGTATTATTTATGAAAAAAATTTCCAGATGTGCACACATGCCATTGGGGATTCCGGTAACAGGGCAATCTTAAATATCTATGCAAAATACCTGAAAGGTAAAAACAACCTGCGCTGGCGCATTGAGC
Source organism: Chitinophagaceae bacterium (assembly GCA_033763355.1). Taxonomy (GTDB): domain Bacteria; phylum Bacteroidota; class Bacteroidia; order Chitinophagales; family Chitinophagaceae; genus JANRKT01. The sequence continues at coordinate 9,253 of JANRKT010000170.1, forward strand.
ATGCACAGGTTGTAAATCAAAACGATTTTAAGTTGTTTGGTGATAATAATATTATTCCTTCTGTTCAACCCACACATGCCACAAGCGATATGTACTGGGCAGGTGACCGTTTAGGTAAAGAAAGAGAAAAAGGAGCTTATGCTTTCAAAGATTTATTAAAGCAAAATGGATGGATTGCGCTTGGAACTGATTTTCCGGTTGAAGACATCAGCCCGTTTAAAACTTTTTATGCGGCAGTAATTAGAAAGGATATTAAGGGATTTCCCGGAGGAGGTTACCAGACTGAAAATGCGTTGAGCCGCGAAGAAGCCTTGCGTGGCATGACCATATGGGCAGCTAAAAGCAACTTTGAGGAAAATGAAAAAGGAAGTATTGAAAAAGGCAAACTTGCCGATTTCATCATAACAGACAGCGACATGATGAAATGTGTGGCTGATAGTATCCTGCAAACTAAAGTGATTGCTACATTCCTGCAGGGTGAAAAAGTTTTTAGCAGGTAGCCGCTCATCATTGCATAATGTAATACCAGACGCTGCCTGCATTACCGGCCAGATGTACTTGTGTTAAACTGCTTAAACGATTAGCTTTTTTTTCTTTTCAACAGGCCAAAAAAAATTCAGAAAAAATTGGCCAATTTGCTTTTTTGTGTAAACTTTACACATTCTTAGTGTAGTATCTACACATTATTTAAACCAAAATCTCCGATTGCTTATGCCTAAACAATTGTTTGTGGGGTTTTTGCTGCTCCTCAGTGTTCTCCCGGTTACATTATTGGCACAGGAAAAAGTAGTTACCGGTAAAGTTACCGATAGTAAGGATGGTACCGGTGTTGCCAATGTTACCGTTACAGCAAAGGGTTCCCGGACAGGCACCCAAACAGGATTAGATGGTACTTACAGGATTTCAGTTTCTTCTTCAGTAACAACATTGGTGTTTTCTGCAATCGGTTATGCCACACAGGAAGTTGTGATTTCCGGGGCAACTGCAGATGTAAACTTTGTGGCCACCAGCGCCAACCTTAATGAAGTGGTGGTGGTGGGATATGGGACCCAGAGAAAGAAGGATCTCACCGGTTCTATTACAGCCGTAACATCCAAAGATTTTGTAAGGGGGCCTATTACAACTCCTGAACAGCTTATTGCAGGTAAAGTAGCCGGTGTGCAGATAACATCCAACAGCGGACAGCCGGGAATAGGCAGCCGTATAAGGATACGCGGCGGTACTTCATTAAATGCAAGCAACGACCCCCTGATTGTGATTGACGGGGTGCCGGTTGAAAATGCAGGTATTGCGGGTTCACCCAATCCTTTAAGCTTAATTAACCCCAACGATATTGAAAGCTTCAATATTCTTAAAGATGCTTCCGCTGCAGCCATCTATGGTTCAAGGGCTGCCAATGGGGTTATTCTTATTACTACCAAAAAGGGAAGAAGTGGCGACAAAGTGAGGGTGAGCTTCAGCACACTCAATTCAATAGCTGTTAAAACAGGAATTGTTGATGTAATGACTGCTGATGAATTCCGGGGCTACGTTAATGCCAATGGAAGTGCTACCGAAAAGGCATTGCTTGGTACTGCCAATACCAACTGGCAGGAGGAAATTTATACTTCTGCTTTTATGACTGATAATAATATTGCAGTAAGCGGCGGCATAAGAAAACTTCCCTATCGCTTATCAATAGGCTACCTTAACCAGGATGGTATTTTAAAAGGAAGTAACCTTCAGCGGGCTTCAGTTGGTTTAAACCTTTCACCCAAATTCTTCGATAACCACCTGTCAGTAAACAGCCAGGTTAAATACTCCCTTTCCAAAAACAATTTTGCCAGCCAGGGCGCTATTGGTTCAGCTGTTTATTTTGATCCTACCAAGCCGGTATATTCGGGCAAAACGGAATATGGCGGTTATACTGAATGGACCAACGCATCAGGCTTAAACGGTCTTGCCCCCGACAACCCGGTTGGATTGCTCAATCAGCGTACAGATAAAAGCGATGTGAACAGGATAATAGGTAATGTGCAATTAGACTATAAACTGCATTTCTTTCCTGACCTGAGGGCCAATCTGAACCTTGGTCTTGATAAAAGCGATGGCTCGGGTTCCATTTTTGTTCCTGCAACAGCAGCTTCAGAGTTTACACGTAAGGGAATAAACAATAAATATGAACAGGATAAAACAAATAAACTGCTTGAATTTTATCTGAATTACGTGAAGGAAATCAAAAGCATTAAAAGCCGCATTGATGTTATTGGCGGTTATTCCTGGCAGGACTGGTTAACCAAAAGCCCTGCATTTGCAGATTACCAGGCTGACGGTGTTACAGTACAGGAGCCTGCAGGCATACCATTTGAAACACAGAATACCCTGGTTTCATTTTATGGAAGGTTTAATTATAATTTATTGGACAGGTACCTGCTTACTGTTACCATGCGCCGTGATGGTTCTTCAAGGTTCAGCGAGCAAAACCGCTGGGGCAACTTCCCTTCTGCGGCGTTTGCATGGAAAATAAGCGATGAAGAATTCCTGAAAAGCAGCAGGATTATATCTAACATGAAATTAAGGATTGGATGGGGTATAACCGGTCAGCAGGATGGTATTGGTGATTACGGTTATTTGCCGGCATATTTTTTCAGCGACAGTGCTGCACGTTACCAGTTGGGTAGTGGTTATGTTACACTGGCAAGGCCACAGGGTTTTGATGCCAACCTCAAATGGGAAGAAACGGAAACAAGGAACATAGGAATTGATGTTGGCTTTTTGCAAAACAAAATCAACTTCTCAGTTGATTATTATGAAAAGGATACAAAAGACCTGCTTGCAGTAGTACCTGCAGCAGCAGGAACCAACTTTACCAATCAGTTGTTGACTAATGTAGGGTCTATTAAAAACCGGGGTTTGGAATTTACCGTAAACAGCAATGCAATCAACCGGGGTGATTTTTCACTTGACCTGGGTTTTAACCTGACCTACATCATCCAGAATGAAATAACAAGGCTGCAACTGGCCAAAGACCCGAGCTTTCTTGGGGCAGAAACGGGAAGTAACGGATTTAATAATGTGCAGATACACAGCGTGGGATACAGGCCTTCTACTTTCTTCCTCTATCAGCAGGTATATGACAATAAAACCGGATTGCCCATTGAAGGGTTATATGTTGACAGGAACCGGGATGGCATAATTAATGATTTTGACAAAAACTGGGTTAAGAACCCCGACCCCACCGTATTCATGGGCTTTTCAGCTAATGCAACTTACAGAAAGTTCGGGGCGGGTTTTGTTTTGAGGGCACAAACAGGAAATTATATGTACAACGCTGTAAGAGCCAACTCTGCCATTATGCAAAACGTATTAACAGGGCAGGGTTATCTCAACAATGGCCATTCAAATATCCTGGAAACAGATTTTGCAAACAGGCAAACATGGACGGATTATTATCTTGAAAACGCTTCATTCCTCAGGATGGATAATATTTATCTGAATTATAATGTAGGAAAAATAATGAAAGGAAAGGCAGATTTAAGGGTTAATGTAAACTGTCAGAATGTATTTGTTGTTACAAAATACAGCGGGCTTGATCCGGAAATTAACGGCGGTATAGACAATACCATCTTTCCCCGTCCAAGGATTTTTGCCCTCGGATTAAACCTTGATTTCTGATTCTTTAAAAAACTTGCGATATGAACATCAAAAAAATTTCTGTATTTATTGTTTGTATAAGCCTGCTGGCTTCCTGTACTAAAGACCTTAACAGGACGCCAAGGTACTCCACCACTTCAGATGGGTTGTATAAAAACGAAGCAGGTTACAAAAGTTCGCTTGCAAAAATTTATGCAGGACTTGCATTAACCGGGAATAACGGCCCCGATGGCAGCGGAGACCTGGGAGGTATTGACGAAGGGTTTTCCAGTTATTTGCGTCAGTACTGGCAATTGCAGGAACTTCCGACTGATGAAGCTGTGATTGCATGGAACGACCAGACCATCAAAGATTTTCATGATATGGACTGGACATCTGCCGATAACTTCAACAGGGCATTGTACAGCCGTATTTTTTACCAGATTACGCTGGCCAATTCTTTTATCAGTGAAGCAGCGGATGATAAAATCGCATCAAGGGGAATTACCGGCGCTGATGCAGATAAGGTAAAACTATACCGTGCAGAAGCGAGGTTCTTAAGGGCATTGAGCTACTGGCATGCACTGGACCTTTATGGTAACACTACATTTGTAACTGAAGATGACCAGGTAGGCGCATTCCTTCCTAAACAGGCTACAAGAAAAGAATTGTTTGATTATGTAGAATCAGAATGTAAAGACATCGAAGCTTTACTGCCTAATCCTAAAGGGAATGAATATGCACGTGCAGATAAAGCCGCACTGTGGATGCTCCTTGCTAATTTATACCTGAATGCAGAAGTTTATACCGGCACCGCAAAATATACCGATGCCATTGCACAGGTTAATAAAGTAATTGCTGCGGGATATACTTTGCAGCCCAACTACCGGCATTTATTCCTTGCAGATAATCACAGATCCTCCGAAATAATATTCCCGGTTGCTTTTGATGGCATAAGGTCAAGAACCTGGGGCGGAACAACATATCTTGTACATGCACCTGTTGGCGGAGATATGAATGTAAACGATTTTGGTATTGACTTTGGATGGGGCGGTTTGCGCACCACCAGTGCATTGGTTAATAAATTCGGCGACCCGTCGGGAAATACGGATAAAAGAGCGCAGTTCCAGATTGCCGGGCAAACATTGCAGATTGGAAACATTGGTGAGTTCAGGGACGGATACAGTATACGCAAATGGAGAAATATAACTTCCGGTGGCGCTCCTGGTTCAAATGTTACATGGGTAGATGTGGATTTCCCCCTTTTTCGTCTTGCTGAAGCTTATTTAATTTATGCTGAAGCAGTGCTCCGCGGCGGAACCGGTGGTTCTGCAGCCCAGGCGCTCAATTATGTTAACCAGTTGCGCCAAAGGGCTTATGGCAACACAAGCGGCAACCTTGCAGCCATCAGCCTTGCCGATATACTCGATGAAAGGGCAAGGGAACTGCATTGGGAAGGCAAGAGAAGGCAGGACCTCATCCGCTATAATCTTTTTACCACAGGAACATACCTGTGGCCCTGGAAAGGCGGTGTGCCCAATGGCCGTGCAGTAGAAAGTTTCAGGAACCTTTATCCTATTCCTTCTGCCGAAATAAATGTAAACACCAATCTTGTTCAGAACACAGGGTACTGATAAAACCAAACCAATAGTTTGTCAATAAAAAATATGCAAATGAAAAAGATCAATATAAAGCTCATCTCCTTTTTTATCCTGGTGGCCTGGCTGGCATCCTGTAAAAAACAGGAGAATAAAGTATATGTTGAAGGCGGTACAGCCCCCGTTGTTACCGCAAGCACTGCTGCTGTTTCACTGGTGGCCGGGCAGGAATCAAGGGAGGCCATTAAATTCAGCTGGACGAACCCGAACTATGTATTTACAACCGGTATCAATTCCCTTGATGTATCTTATAAATTTGAACTGGATACAGTGGGCGGCAATTTTTCCAGCAGTAATAAATACACCACGGTAATACCAAGG
>JANRKT010000171.1:0-5929 GCA_033763355.1 Chitinophagaceae bacterium
AAACATCGCCACACAACTTGTATCCTTTACATCTTTATATGTTCCCGGCATATTCAGTTCATGTGAACTTAAACCCGTGCCTGCTGCAGGAGAATAGGGCTGTATGCTTACGCTTTCGTACAAAAGGCCTTTATCATACAATTGTTTTAAACACCACCAGAGCGTTTCAATGTATTCATTCCTGAAAGTAATGTAAGGGTCGTTCAGGTCAACCCAATAACCCATTTTGCGTGTTATTTCATCCCATTTATCTTTGTACCTCAGCACTGCTTCACGGCATTTCTGGTTGTATTCTTCAACAGAAATTTTTTTTCCTATGTCTTCTTTTGTAATACCCAGCTCTTTTTCTACACCCAGTTCAATGGGTAATCCATGTGTATCCCATCCACCCTTGCGTTTTACCTGGTAGCCCTTCATCGTTTTATAGCGGCAAACCAAATCTTTAAGTGTACGTGAAATAACATGGTGAATGCCTGGCATACCATTGGCGCTTGGCGGACCTTCGTAAAACACAAAAGGGTTTGCCCCTTCCCGGAGCGATATGCTTTTTTCAAATGCTTTTTCCTGCTCCCACCTGGCGAGTATTTCCTCTTCAAAAGAGGGCAGGTTCAGTTGCCGGAATTCACGGTATTTTAAGGCCATAGCTTATTTTACTGAAAGGGGGCAAAGGTACTGAAAAAATCAGGCTGCATATTTCCTTTTCTTACTGAGTATGAGACAACTGCTGGCCTGATTGAATAACCGTTAAGGTATTGCTTTATCATTGGCGTGTTCATGTTATGCATGCTGTATTAAAGTGTATTCTTCCCCAGTCCGGGTTTTTTAACAGATTACCCATAATTTAAGCATTAGCGTCACGTTTTATTCAAGAAGTTTTTGAAGCTGATATAAGTTGTTTTAAGTTTTCCACAATTTGTGCGTTTGGCATAATTTCTGAAACTTTTTAATCACATTTGCGTATCCGTTTACGTACTATAAACCAATCCCTTATGAAAAGCTCATCCAGGACCATTGCACACCGTTTATTGGCATCACTGCCCCTATTGGGAATACAAAAGAAACCACAGAAAAAAATTCCAGGCCCGGGACAACCATCTATCAGCCGAGAACAAGCACTGAACAAAATCTTTATGGTCCGTTACAGGACTCAGAATTTATAATAAACTCGCTTTTGAAAAACCACAGTAGCTTTTAAGCTATTGTATTTTCCAGGGTTTAGGGATTAGGGATGGAGGGGAGCAATCTTGCTCCTCTCTTTGTTTTTATACTCCTGTAAATTTTACCTTCTTTCCATATGTATTGCTTAAAATATTAAAGCCCCGCTGAAAGCGGGGCTGGTATTTAAAGCCTGTTTTATGATCAAACTCAAAATTTCTTTGTGCCGTCGGGCTGGTAAGTAAAACGGAATTTAAAATAGCGTTGCTTCTTTAATTTGTCATTATCAGAGGCGGTTGCATCAGGTGTAACGCCGCCTTTATAATAATTAAGTATTTCCACCTTAGCATATTTACCCGTTGCCGTTCTTATCAAAAGAACCCTGCCCGGGATGGGCGTTACAAGGTTTGCAGTAGGGTTATAAATGTACCAGCCTTTGTTGCTGCCGGTGGTTATGGCATAGGCTGCCGGTGCATTATCAGTTTTAAAAGTTGAATCAGCCGGAACTTCCTTAAGGGCATCAAATGTACCTACATAAATAAATGCACCACCTTGTGCAGGACCGCTGTTGCCGCTATTGGTAATAATGGTTGTGCCGCGGAAACCAAGGTCCCATTTATTGGTGGCTGAATCAGATGAAGCGATAACAGCATTTGTTTCAAGGCTGAAGAAAGTATATTTTCCTGATCCATATGGCTGGCCTGTTCCGGCAATACCGATGATGGTATCGGCAATAACATCGTTTACAGTTTTTACTTCAAGGGTTACGACAGGGGTTGTTGTGTCGTTTTTGTCACAGGAACTGATGATGATCATTCCCGAAACCAATGCTAAAGAAAGTGCACTTAAACTGTTCTTCATGTTCTTTTATTTTTTTGTAGTGAATGGTTTTTTTTTAAAAAGTCATATGTTAAGCTGAGGTACCAGTTGGTACCCGGAAGGCCGGGCAGGTTAACGGCATCTTTGTAATTGAAAATGTTATCTGCACCTGCAATTATTTTAAACTTTTCCGAAATGGTTTTTCCTGCACTGATGTTTACGTGCACAAAACCTTTTGCAAATTCGTCATCACGGTTAACCACACCATTTCCGTCTATATCGGCAATACCCCACCTGCTCCTGTACAAAGCCCTTACTGTTGCGAAATAGTTTTTCTTTTCATGCTCATAAAAAAGTTTCAGGTTAGCCATGTGCTTTGACCTGCCCGGTAAACCTGCATATTCACTTCTTTCCAGTTTTGAGGCAATGCCGCTTTGCATATCCCTCTTAAAAACTTTCCCTTCTTTTATTTGCTTCAGCACATCTTTATCAGCAGTAATCAAAAACTGGTAACCGCCGCTCAATTCAGTTCCTTTAAAAAGCTGCCATGCGGCATTTGTTTCAATGCCCTGTGTAAACGCCCTGCTGATGTTGAGGTAACTGTAAATCTGGCTGCCGCTGGTTTTGTAGGCCAAAATGTCTGTTACAATCAGGTTGTCAATATCATTCCTGAAGAAATTGATATTGGTATTGATTTTTTCAGAGAGATTCCATCTTGCGCCAAAGTTAAAACCGGAAGAAGTTTCAGGTTTAAGGTTGCCAAGTTTATCATACGATGGGAGCAATACATCAATCTGGCCTGCAGACTGAAGGGCTTCAATTTCTTTACGTGCTTCTAGCACCCCGAATACAGAATAGCTGCCTGCTGCAGTATTGGTAAAATTCAAATACAGCTGCCGGAAATCAGGCGCTTTGAACCCCCTTCCAAAAGAAAAATTGACGCTTGCGGTTTCTCCAAATTTTTTCTGCAGGGCAATCTTAGGGCTCCATACGGAAGCATACGCTTTATTATCATCAAACCTCAGCCCTGCAATAACAGTTATATCTTTTAAAACCTGCCACTCATTCTGCACAAAAAAATAGCCAATACTGTTGCTTCTTTTGGTGGCATTGGAATCGTACCGGATTGATCGGACGTATTCCTGCACAAATCCGCCACCGGCAGTAATTACAAGTTTATCATTTAGGGTAATGTCATTCTGGTTTTCTATGCGGTAAAATTCCTGTTTAAAAAAATCATTGTATGTATTGCTCTTATCATTTACATCCAGTTTCTGTGTTGATTCAAAAACAGAAGTGTAGAGCCGCAGCGAAGATTTAAACCGCGAACTGAAATGTTGTGTAAAAGAAGGGTTGAGGTTAAAATCTTTATTGATTTCCTTGCCTCTGGAAAGCACAGTTGTTCCGTTGTTTTGCACAGCAATATCATTCTTCACCGTTTCGTAATTATATCGTCCGTTTACCTGGATAAAAGTTTTTGCAGAAGGATTATATGACAACTGAAGCTGGTTGGTAATATTTACAAACGGGTTCAGTGTTTTTTGCGAACTGTTAGGCAAAAGGGTGTACCCGTCAGAACTGTAACTGTTCACAAACGCATTTGCTGAAAATTTACCCGACTGAAATCCGGCTTTTACATTACCATCGAGGGTATTGAACCTCCCATAACGTAATGAAGAAGACAGATGGTCGCCCTTGTTTTTATCAGTAATGATATTGATGACCCCTGCAAGGGCTTCTGAACCATATAGGCCGGATGAAGGGCCTTTTACAATTTCAACTTTTTTAATGTTACCCACCGACAGCCTTGAAAGATCGAGTACACCCGCAGTTCTGCCAATTAATGGCTCACCATCTATAAGTATTAATGTGTAGTCAGGTGAAAGGCCCTGCATTTGTATGCCGCGGCCAAAACTATTGGCAATAAATAAGCCGCTTTGTTCGGCAAGAATATCATGCAAACGTACAGAACCGCTTTGCTGTATGGTTTTTTGTTTGATGATGGTAACTGGTACGGCCACATTGCCGAGTTTCCGTTCGCTGCGGGTGGCGGTTACCACTACTTCATCAAGGTCTTTGTTAAAAACTGAGTCGGCATTTTTTTCCTGTGCATTTGCTGTTTTAAAACCTGCCCATGCCATTATCCCGATACCAAAAACTACAGCCTTTTTCATTGCTTTTTTTCTTTTCTCTTAAGCAGCCGCAAAGTTTCAGCAGTATCGCAATTTTTATATCACATTATTGTCAGAATTAACGGTACATAAAAAGTTTTACAGAATGATGACAGAAGGGAAATGCCGGGTAAATTTTATGCAGATCAGATTATTGTTCTGAAGCTTTATTAACAATAAGCAACAAATCATCCAGTTCCCGGCTGGTAAGTTTCAATTTTACACCAGGGAAGGGAATTTGTACAGTGTACAAGGCATCTTCACTGCTTTTTTGTTTTTTTATGTTACGCAGGCCTGTAACAAAAGCAATAAAATCATGATAAACCAGCTCAAACTCAACAATACCAAAGCCTATATGATAAGAAGAGTTGTTGTCATCCCGGTTAACATACCCCTTTTCGTTGCGAAAAAGAGTGGTGTTCCCGGGGTGTTTCATTTTGAACAGTTATGGAATCAATTAAATAATCTGGCCAGGAATTTTACAGGGTACAAAAAACCGTTTATAGCTTCGCACCAAACGATACAAAGAATGTCCTTCCATCAGCAGGTAATGCTCCCGGGCCGGGATAACCCCCTGCACGGCGTGTAAAATATCTTTCGTCACCAAGGTTATTAATACCCGCTTTTATATTCAAACCTTTCGAAAACTTATAAGTCGCCGTTAGATCTGTTACGGTATAAGAAGGGATCAATCCATTGTTCCCGTTTGCAGTTGCCGTTACTGTGTTGTTCGCATCGCTGAATGTTGCACTCACATAACTTACCTGTAATGTAAGTAAAAATCCTTTTACCCCGCCTGAAATACCGCTGCGGAAAATATTCTCAGGTGCATTCTCCACTTTCTTTCCTTTAGTGCCCGCATCCTTATGGTTGCTGCTGTAGCGTGCATTGGTATAAGCATAAGACCCGAATACAATAAGATTTGATTTTTTATTGTTGCTGAGGGCCCTGGTGGCATTGAATTCAGCATAACCCTCAACCCCTTTGCTGCTGCTGTTGCCCACATTGGTAATAAGCCTGTAAGAAGGCGTGCCTGATACTGTTACTGTGCCAATGCGGTTATTGTATTGAAGATAATAGCCGCTCACATCAAACTGCAGGAAATCTTTTACTCTTCCGCGGTAGCCAAAATCCATGTTGTATCCTTTGGAATCTTTTAAATCAGGATCCACCACATCAGTTGTTGGCGGGGCCTGCAGGTTCGCAAATTGTATGGGGCGGTAAGCCTGTGTAATATTTCCATAAAACTCTGTGTGAGGGGTTACATGATATTCGGCCCCGATGCCGCCCAGCACAAAACTTCTTTTGCGGGTAACATTTTGCAGTAGAATTTCTGCGCCGCCTGAAGTATAGCCGTTTCTTCCGGAAGCGGCGCCTTCCAGCCATTCGTAACGGATACCGGGAATAACAATGAACTTTTCGCTGATGCGGAAGATGTTTTCAACAAATGCCGCTGCATTCTTTGAATCAAATTCAATATCCCTCGGGTAATTGCCAATAACAGTTGCATCATAGCCGGAGCCTGTTGTTCCCTTTCCATCAGCACGCCGGTGTGTTGTGCCGGTATATAAACGGATGCCGCCTGAAAATGTATTATCCATTTTACCAATCCGGTAGTCTGTAATGATGCGGCTTTCCACACAGTAGTTCCGGTAGTTGTCAATTTGTACTGTACGGTTGTTATAATCAAGTGTGGCAGCATTGATGCTGTCTTTTGTTGTGATGGACTGCAAAAAGCCCACGCTGCTCCTGTTACCTATGGTAGCAAAAAGCTTTGTATTCCA
>JANRKT010000172.1:0-5462 GCA_033763355.1 Chitinophagaceae bacterium
ATCCAGTGAGGAAAGCTTCGCACCGTTCTTTTCAAAAATCCACCCCAATGTATAAAAGCCCGGATGACTTCTTTCATTCCATACATAATGCCAGTAAACATCTTTGCCTGTCGCATCTTTTCTTTTCTCACTGTTGAAATAACGGTCAAGCAAAACAGCTTTGTTTTTACCAGTTGATTGTGTCGGCAACATTTCCATCTCATAGCTTGCCAGCAGGAATGCGCCAACTCCTTTAGGGTCGTTAACAATCACCGGCTCACTCATGTAATATTCAAAGCTTCCGTCGCGGTAAGGATTACCACCTAAACCGGAAACTTTTACTGTGCCATGCAGGTTGGTTTGCCCGTTTTCCACTTTTATGAAACGTTTTACAATTCCTTCATAAGCCTTTTTTGCAATTGCAAGTTTTGCAGCAGGCAGATAACCTTTGCGTACCCCTTTTGCTATTGCATAAGTAAACTGGCATGATGCTGATGCTTCAAAATAATTTTTTTCTTTTCCCGGGCCGTTATAGTTCATTATATCATACCACAATCCTGTTGCTGCATCCTGTTGCTTTTCTATTGCATTTACTAAGCGGTTGAGAATGTCAATCAATGCTTTTCTTTTAGGATGTGTGTCAGGGAAATAATCAAGTGCGTCCACCAAAGCATCGCTGTACCAGCCCATGGCCCTTGCCCAGAAATGGGGTGATGTGCCCGTTTCTTTATTGGCCCATTTTTGTTCTTTGCTTTCATCCCATGCATGATAGAGCAAGCCTGTTTTAGGGTCTCTTGCATGTTTTTCCATCCAGATGAATTGATTGCCTATATCATCAAATGCAGATGCTTCATTGAACAACATGGCATACTCAGCATAAAAAGGGGCGCCCATATATAAACCATCCAGCCACATCTGGCTGGTATAAATTTTTTTATGCCAGAATCCGCCCTCTTTTGTCCTGGGATGTGTTTTCAGCTGGCTGTGTAAATGGTCTGCTGCTTTTTTATACTTTTCTTTCCCCAACACACGATGGAGCAACAAAACAAGTTTGCCATTATTTACATGGTCAATATTATATTCTTCCAGTTCGTAATTCTTAATGCTTCCATCATCCCTCACAAAAAAATCAATCTTCTTTTGTATTGAATTGAAATAAGAAACATCACCTGTGTTCATCCAGATTCCTTCAAAGCCTTTTAACACAACACCCATGTCATAGCTCCATTTGCCCTGGCTGCCTACCGGAATAGTATCTGGCCATATCTTCAGTACAGTTGAGGCTACCTGTTGTGAAAGCGGTTTTTCCTGTGCAGCTGCAGTAACAGAAAAAAATATAAGTGTGATAATAAATGTTATTTGTGAAATATGTCTCATCTGATTGTTGTTAAGGTTTTTTCAGTGGCCCCAAGCTCGTATATAATTCTTTCTTTTGCTTTTGAGGCGTCTGTATTTTTAATAGCGATGTTTCCGCTTCTCTCGCCGCTGACACGAAACAGCAGTTCAGCGCCAGCTTTATAAGTAATATTATCAAATACCAGCTTATCGCTTTGCACAATATCAACCACAGGCTTTGTTTCGTCACTTATTATTTTAATATTTCTGAATGTAATGCCTGTTGCCTCCTGCACATCAATTCCTTTTTTGGCCTGCAGCACCATATTCTCCAGCACCATATCTTTTACATGCATTTCCGGAAGTCCTCTTACAAATATTCCTTTCTCTGCCCCATTGCAATACACATTGCTGATATGAAAATTTTTAAATACAGGTGTTGTTTCATCCACTGGTTTAAATTCCACTTTTGGTAATTCTCTTTTTTCGCCCAGCAGCACTACCGGGTCTTTGGCCATATAATACATATCAAACAAAATGGCTTCGGCAGGAATATCTTTCATGTAAATGTCTTTGATGAAAATATTCTCCACCACACCGCCGCGGCCCCTTGTGGTTTTAAAACGAAGACCGATATCTGTTCCGATAAATGTGCAGTTGCTTACATACATATTCCTGACGCCGCCGCTCATTTCACTGCCGATAACAAACCCGCCATGTGCTGCATACACCGTACAGCCGCGGATGATAACATTCTCTGTCGGCATTCCTCTTTTTCTTCCTTCCACATCACGGCCGCTTTTCATGCAGAGTGCATCATCACCCACATCAAATACAGAATTTTCAATCAAAACATTTTTGCAGCTTTCTACATCAATGCCATCACCATTTTGTGCAAACCATGGATTCTTTACAGAAATGTTTCTGACAGTCAGGTGCTCACTCATCAGCGGGTGCAGGCACCAGGCCGGTGAGTTCTGAAATGTTACACCTTCAAGTAAAACATATTTACAGTTTGTAATCAGTAACAAATTCGGCCGTAGAAAATCTTTGATACTTTCATAGAATACCATATCCTTTTCAGGAGTTATCATGCCCGGGTTGGCAGGCATCTTTGAGGCTTTCATAAATACTTCTGAAGGATACCATGTTTTTTTATCCTCACTCAGTACACCGCCTGATTCGACTTTAGTTTTCCATTGGCTTTCTGTGAGTTTATCTTTTTTTACAGCCCTCCATGCTTCACCATTGCCATCAATAATTCCTTTGCCTGTAATTGCTATGTTCACAGCATCAGTGGCAGAAATGGGAGACTGATTACGCATCTGTGGCAAGCCTTCCCAGTTTGCTTTTACCAGCGGGTATTCTTTTTTGTCATCAGTAAATAATAAAGTAGCTCCGGCAGCAAGATGAAGATTTACATTGCTCTTTAAAACAACCGGACCTGTTAGCCATAAACCTGCCGGTACCAATACAACACCCCCGCCTTTTTTGCTCATTGCCTCAAGTGCACCGTTTATGGCTTTTGTATTTAATGCAAAGCCATCCGGTAAGGCTCCAAATTTTACAATGCTTGCTGTATCTTTTTTAAAACGGGGTGTAATAACTGTGGGAAGTTTTATGTATTTGTCACCCGAAAATTTTATTTGAGCGAAAATTGCAGCAGTTGTAAATGCAAAAATTATTATAAACAGTAATTTTTTCATCAGGCAAACAATTGGTAATTCCCTTTCCTTTCACAAGGCTACTTTAATATTGTCCTTTCATCAACGAAATGCCCCCCTTTTTTTACGCAATCGTTGCCGGGAACGCTATCATTTATTGAGAGCATTTATACAGCAGGTTGCAGGCAGGTTTTCCCGGCCCTGATTTCACCAACTTTCTTTGCAAGGCACAATGATATATTAATTCAATAATCCTTCGCTTCCTCAGTTAATCTTCTTTGCTCGGCATAGTAGCTGCTATTCAAAAAGCCAACGGCCTGATTTAATAAAATGCTTGTTTTTCTCCTGGTCTTTTAGCTCAATTCTAAACCAGTCAATATCCGCAAACCCTGCATCATTGGCCTTTCCTGTGCTTGAGCAAAACAAATCAAGTTTTGCCCCCGGCAAATCGTCCGGGTTTGGCCGTAAGCGGCCCCCAAAAGGGTTGAATATTTTTCCATCTTCACTATAACTAAACTTGCATGCTGCCCCCCTGCATACTGTTACACGAAAATAAATATCTGTACTATTGATCTTTTCACCATCCTGTACTGTTGGCTTGTTTCCTTTATCAGCATTATTATATTGAGTGGAAGAAAGATAGTTGCCATCTGCTTTCCTGAGCATTGACAAAAAAGCGTAATCAGACCCGAAAATGATCAGGCCGCAACTTTCCCCATACATTACCGGTTTAAATGAAAGTTTCACTGTTGCTTTAAACCCATCGGCCGGAAACTTTTGCAGCAAAAAATTAGGGCTGTGCCAGTAATTCTGGCTACTGTCAATTATCTTATGAGTGAACAATTTCAGCTTTCCATTATATGGGATTACCTGCTCCGCTGAGGATTAGCCTGCCATTGCCGTGCTGAACTTTGCTAAAATGACCGAACGGTGATTGACGTTTTAGTGCACTGCCGATAAGGGTCCGGTCCACCAAATCTTTTGAATGAAGGATTGGCAAACCGGGTATGTGATTAAAGCTGGATGAAACCATATAATAGTCATCACCCACCCTGATGGCGTCAGGATTGAAATAACCGGCATTGATAACAGGGTTTCTGTAAGTACCGTTGCCATTATCAGCCACCCATACCTCTGAGATAAATTTGTCCTTGGCAATAACAGCGCAACAAGACAGAAAGAGAAATCAGGCTATTATGATTTTTTGCTTTAATCTGCAGGGTTTATTTTTTTTCTGATGGCCATTCAAACGGCTTTGTCCTGATTTTTGAAAACCAATCAGCCTCCTGCGGCATTGCCGGATTGCATCCCGAAAAAATATTTTCATGTGTATAATCTTCCGCTTCTTTATCGCTGAGCTGTTTTGACCATGTTACCCTTTTGCCGGCGCCGGAACCCGCTCCTGTATTTTCATATTCCGCATAAAAAACTGTCTTTTCATTTTCCGGGTTACCCCAGTTATCCCATCCTGCCGGAGCAATGGCAGCAGGGAGCTCACACCGGATAAACACTGTTTTTGAAAATGCACGCCAGGGACGGCCCAGGTAAAGGTTACTGACTGCAGAATCGGCAGTTATTTTACAATCCAGAAAAACAAAACCAAACTTTTTTCCTTCAGGGGTGTTGGCTGCAGTAATGTATGAATTGGATTTTGCCCGGATGCTGCAATGGTAAAATACTGCTGTGGCAGGGCCAAAAATAAAATCGGTTGTGCCCTCGATATAACAGTTGATAAAATATTGTCTTGATAACTCACCCCCGTTATAAATCGTATCCTGGTTACCTATAAAACGGCAGTTTTTAAATACAGCTTTGTCAGCATCTACATACAATGTCACCGCCTGCCCTACCGGCCCGGCAGAGTTAACGAAAGTGATATTTTCAGCAACAAAACGATTGCCTGAAATTTTTGCTGTATAAGAAGTGAAAGTAGTCAGCTTCCCCCTGCCGGAGTAATCATTGAAAGTAATGATCGTTTTTTCTACACTTTCACCGATAAATGTTACATCAGTATTGTTAGCCGGCAATTCAATCTTTTCATTATACACTCCATTCTTTATGTAAAGCGTAATTGGCGCCAGGGGGAAAACCCGCATGGCATCAATGGCATCCTGAATGTATTTGTAATCACCCGTTCCGTCTTTGGCAACCGTGAATACATATTTGTATTGCCGGGGGTTGGCCGTTTGGGCAACAGCAATAATGCATGAATCATTTTTTTGGACAACAGCATAGAATCATTTTTAAAACACTTTTTTTAAAAATTCGTCAATATGATTAACCGTTGGTTCAAACCAGGGGTGGAATAAGCAAAAAGAATGTGGCGAACCTTCGAAAGTTTTGACTTCTGAGTAAATATGATATTGATTGAGTACGCTGATAAAATCTTCCCTTCCGGCATGCATCCTTGCTACTGAGCTGTTGAGAAAAAGTACAGGCGGTGTATGTAAACCAACATGCGTCAGCGGCGATGCCTGATTCCAC
>JANRKT010000173.1:0-17859 GCA_033763355.1 Chitinophagaceae bacterium
ATTCCACTTTTTTTACACTTCCTGCACCGCTTACCTGCTGGCTTACGTTAGAAGCCCCTCCTTTATACCTTACATTTCCTGCACCGCTTACTTCAGCATCTAATTTTAAACTGGCATACACTTCTGCACTGCCTGCTCCTGAAATATCAACACTCGTATTTTCAGTCATCAGGTCGTAACACCTTGCTTTACCAGCACCACTCAGGTCAAGGTCAAAATTTTTGGCCTGGCCTTTCAGGTTTACAGTTCCTGCCCCGCTAATCTGCGCCTTTACAACAGGTGCATCCACTTCCATTTTAATATCACCCGCCCCGCTTACCTGCATATCCAGTCTTTCGCTGTTGGTAATCTTCGTTTGCCCGATTATATCACATGCACCGGATACATCAATGGCATTGAATTCAGGAGAGGTAACATATACTTTCATTTTCCCGGTAGGCTTAAGGTTCACGCCTTCCTTATTTCTTATTTCAATGGTTTCGCCATGCTGCTCCACTTCTATGTATTTCATCAGGTTTTCATCTGCTTCAATTTTTACAGGCTGCAGGCTGCCCTGGGATACATAAACATCAAAAGCCCCATGTGCCTCAACACGTGTGAATCCGGAAACGGACCTTTCCGAAGTAATAATGTTTCCGTTGCCCTTAACCCGTTTCCAGTAACAGCTGCTGCTGAACAAAATAAACAATGAAAGGACAGAAAAAAGAAAAAGCTTTTTCATGTTAGTGAGTTTATCTGTGTAAAGTTGACGAAATATTTTTATCCGCAGGCACATGTTTTTGACGAGAGGTAACCGGAAAAAGTTACGCAAAACAGGGAAAGTTTAAATAAATCTTCTCTGGAGGCTGCCCGACAGAACACTGCTGTCACGATTGTTCCGATAGCTGGCGGGAGCGGACTGGCAACTGAAGACTGCTTACTGTTCCTTACCTTCGCAGCACATTATGACGGAAAAAATCATTATCCTCGATTTTGGCTCCCAATATACCCAATTGATTGCCCGTGCCGTCAGGGAGGCCAATGTGTATTGTGAGATCATCCCCTACCATAAAAAATTTGATGCTGACGCGGGCCTGAAGGGTGTGATTCTATCGGGGTCGCCTTTTTCAGTTAACGACAATAACGCACCTGAAGTAAATATTGAACAAATCCACAGAAGCCTGCCGGTGCTTGGCATTTGCTATGGTGCACAGCTCACAGCAAGGCAGTTTGGCGGGCAGGTAGCAAAAAGCAATAAAAGAGAGTATGGAAGGGCTTTGCTGCACAAACAAAAAGAAGATACCATTTTAAAGGACGTAACAGAGAAATCGCAGGTGTGGATGAGCCACAGCGATTCAGTACTTCAGTTGCCCGAAGGTTTTGAAGTATTGGCAACAACAGAAAGCATACCCTACGCAGCTTTTAAAAAGAACGGTCAGCAACCGCCTTTATATTGCCTGCAGTTCCATCCTGAAGTGTACCACTCCACCGAAGGGAAAAAAATACTCAGGAATTTTTTGGTGGATGTATGCGGCTGCTCACAGGACTGGACACCGGCGCATTTTATTACTGATACTGTTGAAGCGCTTAAAAAACAAATTGGCAACAGAAAAGTAATAATGGCTTTAAGCGGCGGTGTTGACTCAACAGTTGCGGCAACATTAATTCACAAAGCCGTTGGCGACCATTTATACGGGATATTTGTTGATAACGGGGTGTTGCGCAAAAATGAGTTTGGCCAGGTACTGGAAACCTATAAGCAACTTGGCCTGAATGTAAAAGGTATTGATGCCCGGGAACACTTTTATACCAAACTTGCAGGAAAAACCAATCCCGAAGAAAAAAGAAAAATCATCGGCAATACTTTCATTGAGGTTTTTGATGAAGAAGCAAAAAAAGTCAGCGGTGTTGAATTGCTTGGACAGGGCACCATTTATCCTGATGTAATTGAAAGCGTTTCTGTTCACGGGCCTTCGGTTACCATCAAATCACATCATAATGTAGGCGGCCTTCCGGAAAACATGAAGCTGGAACTGGTGGAACCACTGCGTTATTTGTTTAAGGATGAAGTAAGAAAAGTAGGTGTCGAACTGGGTATCCCCAAAGATTTATTGTTCCGCCATCCCTTCCCCGGGCCGGGGCTTGCCATACGCATATTAGGTGAAATAACAGAAGAAAAAGTGAGTTTGCTCCAGGAAGCAGATGCTGTTTATATTAACGGATTAAAGGCTGCCGGCCTTTACGATAAAGTATGGCAGGCAGGCGCCATTTTACTGCCGGTAAAAAGCGTGGGTGTGATGGGCGATGAACGCACTTATGAATTTACTGTAGCGCTGCGTGCAGTAACATCTGTTGACGGGATGACGGCCGACTGGGCACACCTGCCATATGAATTCCTGGCGGATATTTCCAATGAGATCATCAATAATGTTAAAGGCATTAACAGGGTGGTTTATGATATAAGCAGCAAACCCCCTGCAACCATTGAATGGGAATAAGCCGTCAGGTATAAAAGCATAATTAATGAGAAAAGGGTTCCTTATTATTGCCTCTTTATTATTGTTAGTGGTCTCATATGCACAGTTGGATACCTCCAAAGTGCACAGGATAGCTTTGTTTGTTCCTTTATATCTTGATTCTGCTTTTGATGCCGGTCATAATTACCGCTACGGAAAAACGTTTCCCAAACAATCGCTTTCGGGACTTGAATTTTATGAAGGCGCTGAGTTTGCAGTTGACTCTTTGCAAAAAGAGGGTGTTAAAATGGAGCTGCATGTTTTTGATACCAGGAGCAAATCTTCCACCATTGGTTTAGTAAGCGCCATACCCATTTTTGATTCTGTCAATCTCATTATCGGTTCTGTTACTGGCAATGAATATTTACAACTGGCCAGCCTTGCGAAGCAGAGAAACATTCCCTTTATCAGCGCCACTTACCCCAATGACGGCGGTGTAAAGGATAACCCCAATGTCATCATTGTTAATTCAAAACTCAATACTCATATACAATCGGTTTACAATTACATCCTGCGCAATCTGGGCACCGGCAAAATTATTTTGTTCAGGAGAAAGGACAAATCAGACGACCGTGTTGCGGACGTATTCAAAAGCCTCAATAATTCCCCGGGAGGCGGTGTGCTAACCATACAAACAGTAACATTGCCGGATTACTTTACGCTGAATGATGTAAAGCCTTACCTTGATTCTGTGAGGCAGAATACCGTAATTGCCGGCAGCCTTGATGAAAACTTTGGAAGGAGCCTTGCAGTAGCGGGCCTTGGCTTAATTAAAGATTACCAGGTAAACCTGGTGGGCATGCCAACATGGGATGGCATCAAAGATTTTAATAAACCTGATTATAAGTTGTTGCCCATCATTTACTCAACCACCTTTTATAACCCTCTGCTTGATAAATGGAGCATTGCATTTGAAGAAGCGTACAAGAAAAAAACATACAGCCGGCCGTCGGATATGGCATTTAAAGGTTTTGAAATCCTTTATTGCTTCACCAAGTTGCTGAAGAAACATGATACTGCCTTTGTAGCCAACCTTTCTGATAAAAGTTTCCGCCTCCTTACCGAATTTGATTTCAGGCCTATTAACTGGAGCAGGACAGGTGTTACACCCGACTACTACGAAAATAAAAAGATATACATCATCCGCCGCTTCAATGGCCTTGTCACACGCCTCAATTAAAGCAAATAATTTTTTTTACCGGTTAATTTCCTTTTTGAAAATCTTGTTCTGAAAAGCGAACCCTAACTAAAATTATCTGCAAAATCTGATTAAACCGCGGTTCAAGCATTATAATTCAGGTTCTTTCTTTTACTTATCAACCATATACTCAATATCCCGCCCAGCACATCAACTAAAAAATGCAGGATCATCACAATCCATAATGAACCTGACTTCAGAAAAATAAACCCAAATAAAACCGACAAAATAAAAATTTTAAAGACCGCCCTGCTTCCCTGGTAATAATGGGAGATACTGAAAACAAGGGACGGCAGCAGTACCGCCCACCATTCCGCATTTTCATTACCTGAAAACAAATAGAGGCAGTAGGTAACAAGGAAGCCTCGGAAAACAATTTCCTCCCCCACTCCTGCCGTAACACACATCACAAAATAAAGCGGCAGTTCATTTTTACGGGTTGGCAGAAATGGGGTTGCAGTTTGCCATTGATCTATAGTTTGCTGCCTGTTTGCGGCAGTGGATATGGCATACATTGTATCAGCTGCATAAAGCACAATAAATATAACTACCAGCAAGGTTACTGTTGTACCATAACCGATGGCATATGTAAAACCAAGTCCGCTCCATGGTCGTGAATAAAGAAACCATACGGCAATGATAATCAAAGCCAGCATTGCCATTGAAAAACTGTTGGCCCTGTATAATTTCTTTTTGGTTTCGCTGTCGAAAACGGCGTTGTTCAGTCCTTTGGTGCTGCGGTAACCGGAAACAAAGGGGATTATCAATCCAAATAATATTGCAAGGATATGATCAGCCCAGGAGGGGAAATTATTCATGATGCAATATACTAAGGGCAATATGACTGACTTTTCTCAAATCAATTTTATAACTCATCCAGTTGCATCAATGCTTTATTAATGCCTGACTGTTGTTCCTGTTTCTTTATTTCAGCTGGCTCAACAGCCCTTTCTTTACAATCTTTAATACCACACCGCTCACAGGTAGTATGCACCGTTTTTACAGGGATGGAAGGGTCGTTTACAAAAGGCATGGTTTTTAAAAGCTGCTGGTCAATCATCAGCCCAATGGTCACACTTACCGTTTCATCGCTTCCTTTGCCCGCAGGTTTGGCAATGGAAATACATAAATAGCGGTTATGCGTTTGCCAGTACTGCGATACCTGTGCAAGCGCCAGGGGCTGTTTATACTTTTTCTTTTTAACCTGGCTTGCTGCCTGCTGCAGCGAATGTATCGAAACCCAGCGCCTGCAATAATGTTCGTGAAGGGCATTTGCATAAGGGTTATGCAATTGTGAAAGGTGCAGCTCTTTTGTCATCTCATACTCATTTTTATCCGGTTTTCCCGACATGCGCAAAAAGAAAAGATGGTCAATCCCGAAATGTTTGGGTAAGATATTGGTGAGCCGCTGCATCATCATTTCAGGCGTTACATCATACCGTATGCACACATTCAGCCATTCCTTATCATTCCAGCCCTCCTGCATGGTAATACGCTTGATGTCCTGCACAAAATATTCCTCAGGCATCAGTAAGGCCACAGCAAAGTAAGAGGCTTTAAAGTTGTTCAGCAGCATATCGAATGAATCGCTGTGCTGTATGATGGTCTCATAGGGGCGTTCGCCAATCTCCATGTATTGAAAAGCCAGTTCACGGGCCAGTAAAAACTTTTCCTGTGAAGGGCTTAATGACTTATTTATAAAAAGGGTTTTATTTTTTTTAGAGTAATAAGACCGGAGGTTCTGCAATGCATCGTAACCGCCCATCTTCTTCCGGTTTACCCTTACACCCCTTTTACCCAGCAGGTTTTCAAGTGTTGCAGTATCAACAGGCAGCGCCTCTTTGATTTTAAATTCTGTACGGAAACGGGCCACTGCATCTTCAATCTCCCCGAAATAGTTATCCTGCAAATCCTGGTATGAGCGCAAAGCAGAATTGTAAAAACTTTCTTTTGACAACTGGTAGCTCCTTGAAATCTTTAATAAAGTACTGATGAAGGCGGTTACCTTATCAGGTGTATTGGCAAACAGTTCAAGCAATGATGCGGGTGTTAAACCAAAATGCTCCCAGGGAATGGCATTGATAAAGTCAGAATTGATCAGGTCAATAATGGGCTGCAGCTTTTTACTGGCGTGGAGGGATACGAGATAATCATAGTCCACGCCTAATGTTTTGGCCAGCGACAGTATTTTATCTGCCTTGGGGAATTTTTTACCGGTTTCAATATCGTGCAGGTAAGAGAGCGACATGCCCGTGGCGTCGGCAAGCTGCTGGTAAGAGAGCCCCTTTTGCTGGCGCAGCGCCCTGATCTTCAGGCCAAAGATGAGGCGGATGCTTTCATTTTCGGTAAACATGCAGGCAAAATAGCAAAAAGTGTAAAAATTTCGAAAAAAAATATTTTAGCGAAATTTTCGCTTTTAATAAATTTTTCTATTTTAGAGGAAATTTTATAGTCATGTTCGAAATCACTACTGCCGCCTCCAAAGGACCCCTTACTGACCAGCGTGCCTGTTATATTGTTCCCGAAGGAATGATCATAAAGGCCGCCTTTAAAGAAATCTATGCTGAAGTGCTTACCCCTGAAGCGCTCATCTTCATTGCTGCACTCCACCGCCGCTTTAATGCACGCCGCAAATGGCTGTTGCAGGAAAGGCAGGCTGTGCAGGAAAGAATTGATGCCGGATGGAAACCCGGTTTTCTTCCCGAAACCGCAATGATCAGGGAAAGCCAGTGGCTCATTTCACCTGTACCGGATGACATTAAAGACCGTCGTGTTGAAATTACAGGACCGGTTGAACGGAAAATGATCATTAATGCCCTTAACTCCGGTGCAAGTGTATTTATGGCTGATTTTGAAGACAGCAATTCCCCAAGCTGGGACAATAATATACAGGGCCAGATAAACCTCCGTGATGCCATCAGAAAAACCATCAGCTTTACCAACCCCGATAACGGAAAAGTTTACCAGCTCAATACTAAAGTAGCTACCCTTTTTGTTCGCCCCCGCGGATGGCACCTTGAAGAAAACTATATTGAAGTGGATGGCGAACCCGTAAGCGGCAGCCTGCTTGATTTTGGTTTATACTTTTTCCATAATGCAAAAACGCTTTTGCAGAATGGGTCCGCACCCTATTTTTATTTACCCAAGATGGAAAGTTATAAAGAAGCAAGGCTTTGGGACAATATATTTGTATTTGCCCAAAACTATTGCGGCATCCCTTATGGCACCATTAAGGCTACCGTATTAATTGAAACCATCCTCGCCAGTTTCCAGTTGCACGAAATATTATGGGAACTGAGGGACCATTCCGCCGGTTTGAACTGCGGCCGGTGGGATTACATTTTCTCCTTTATAAAAAAGTTCCGCAATGTGCCCGGGTTTGTACTTCCCGAAAGGTCGCAGGTTACCATGACTGTACCAAGTATGCGTGCCTATACCCAACTGGTAATTAAAACATGCCATAAACGCAACGCACATGCAATGGGCGGCATGGCAGCGCAGATACCAATAAAAGACAATCACGAAGCCAATCAAAAAGCTTTGGATAAAGTAAAAGCAGATAAACTGAGAGAAGTAACAGATGGCCATGACGGAACATGGGTGGCTCACCCTGCATTGGTTCCTGTTGCCATGGAAATCTTCAACCTGCATATGCCAACGCCAAACCAGTTGCATAAAAAAAGGGAAGAATTCAATTGCACAGAAGAAGATTTGCTGCAAATACCCGAAGGCACTATAACAGAAGAAGGCTTGCGGATGAACATCAATGTAGGTATTCTTTATATAGAAAGCTGGCTGCGTGGCAACGGTGCGGCGGCTTTATATAACCTGATGGAAGATGCTGCTACAGCAGAAATTTCAAGAACACAGGTATGGCAATGGCTGCACAGAGGCGCCAAACTCAGTGACGGAAGGGTAATTACCCAGGATTTGTATGAAGAACTCCGTGATGATGAAATACAAAACATAAAAGAACATATTGGCTGCAAAGCTTATTGCGAAGGAAAATTTGCAGAAGCCATTAAACTCTTCAATCAACTGGTAGTACAGGAAAAATTTGAGGAATTTCTTACACTGCCTGCTTACCAGATACTGGTTGAACCGCCAAAGCAGGTCAATGGTCACAAAAGCCTGCTTGTTCAAAATGCAGTTGCATTAAATGAAAAACAGGAAGACGAAGATGATTATTCCGAAAACGAATAAACATTTCAAACAGGAAAATTAATTTAACCGGCACAAATTATTAAACCCTTAAAAAAAGCATCCCCATGAACGCACAAAAAAAGATAACGCAGCTGGAATTTAACTGGCAGAATAACCCAAGGTGGAATGGCATCAGCCGTCCCTATTCAGCATACGATGTGGTAAAGCTGCGTGGTAAAATAGATATTGAATACACACTGGCACGCTTAGGCGCAGAAAAGCTCTGGCACAAACTGCTCAACCAGGCGTACGTTGCAGGCCTTGGCGCCATGACGGGCAACCAGGCCATTCAGGAAGTAGCTGCAGGGCTTGAAGCCATTTACCTGAGCGGATGGCAGGTTGCTGCAGATGCTAACCTTGCAGGAACAATGTATCCCGACCAGTCATTGTATCCTGCAAACTCAGTACCTGATGTGGTGAGAAAGATCAATAATGCATTGTTAAGATGTGAACAGATAGATTCAGTAAATGATGACAACAGCAAAGAATGGATGGTACCGATTATTGCAGATGCGGAAGCCGGCTTTGGCGGCAACCTGAATGCTTATGAGCTGATGAAAGCCATGATTGAAGCCGGTGCAGCCGCTGTACATTTTGAAGACCAGCTTTCTTCTGCAAAAAAATGCGGCCATCTTGGCGGCAAAGTTTTGGTATCAACACAGGAAGCAATAAATAAACTGGTGGCTGCAAGGCTTGCTGCTGATGTAATGAATGTGCCCACACTCATTATTGCACGTACCGATGCTGAAGCGGCCAACCTGATAACAGCAGATGTGGATTTAAGGGATAAGCCATTTGTTACCGGTCAAAGAACAAGCGAAGGTTTTTATTATGTAAGGAACGGCGTTGAGGCATGTATTGCACGGGGGCTTGCCTATGCTCCTTATGCAGACATTATCTGGATGGAAACATCACATCCTGATTTGGGCATGGCACGTGAATTTGCACAGGGCATCCATGAAGTATATCCGGGAAAATTATTGGCATACAACTGCTCGCCATCCTTCAACTGGTCAAAACATTTAAGCGAAGCAGAGATGTTGACTTTCCGTGAAGAACTTGCAGCGCTGGGATATAAATTCCAGTTCATCACCCTTGCCGGCTTCCATGCCTTAAATACATCCATGTTCGAATTGTCAAGGGCTTATAAAGAAAAAGGTATGGCGGGTTTTTCCCAGCTTCAGCAGAGAGAATTTGCATTGCAGGACCATGGGTTCCGTGCCGTTAAGCACCAGAGCTTTGTTGGCGTAGGTTATTTTGACTATGTGCAGAACACCATCCAGCAGGGAGAAGCATCAACCGTGGCGATGAAGGACAGTACCGAAGCTGCTCAATTCCATTAAACAGGGTTTTAATTGTTGGTTGAAAGGATCGCAGTTGCGGTCCTTTTTTATTTTAATAAACCCTTCGGGTCTTTTCGTTTCTGTAATTTCGGTTATTGTTGCCTTATGCAGTTAAAGGATACCTACGGATACAAAGTAATTAATGCCTGGATGCAATCCAAAGGGTATGCCCCGTTTACCTTCCAGGAAGAAACATGGCAGCATATCATCAATGGAAAATCGGGTTTGGTAAACGCACCTACCGGCTGCGGCAAGACCTTTTCCGTTTTTCTTGGTGCATTAATTCACTTCATAAACAATCACCCGGATGATTACAAAACAAAATCTAAAAACGGTTTGCAGCTCTTATGGGTTACACCGTTACGTGCATTGGCAAAAGATATCGGCCGGGCCATGAAAGAAGTGATTGAAGAACTGGAAATGAACTGGCAAACAGGCATACGCAATGGTGATACGGAAATGAGTGAAAGGCAAAAACAAAAAAAACAAATGCCTGAAGTGCTGATCATTACTCCTGAAAGCCTGCACCTGTTACTTGCACAAAAAGGTTATCCGGGCTTTTTCAAAACACTGCGAATTATAGCAATAGATGAATGGCATGAACTGATAGGATCAAAGAGGGGTGTGCAGGTTGAACTGGCGTTGAGCAGGATAGTTGCTGTAGTTACAGGGTTCAGGTTGCAGGATACAGGTATGGAAAAAAAACCGCCACTTTGCACCTGGGGTATCAGTGCAACAATTGGTAACCTTGAACAGGCTAAGGAAGTACTTCTGTCAACCCTGAACCAGGAAGGAGTTACTGTAAGGGCCAACCTCAGAAAAAACATCATTGTCGAATCAATTCTTCCTGATGAAATTGAAAAATATCCCTGGGCCGGCCACCTCGGTATTAAACTGGCCCATAAAATTATTCCGGTAATTAAAGAGAGTAAAACAACGCTCATCTTCATCAACACAAGGGGCATGAGTGAAACATGGTACCAGACCATATTAAACATTGCCCCCGAACTGGCAGGCGCCATTGCATTACATCACGGAAGCATTGAACACCAATTACGCATTTGGGTGGAAGAAGCATTGCATACCGCTAAACTCAAAGCTGTTGTTTGCACGGCAAGCCTTGATCTCGGGGTTGATTTCAGGCCGGTTGAAACGGTGATACAGGTCGGCTCACCAAAAGGTGTTTCAAGGTTTCTGCAACGTGCAGGCCGCAGCGGCCACAGCCCTGATGCAATAAGTAAAATTTATTTTCTTCCCACCCATTCTCTCGAACTGGTGGAAGCTGCTGCATTGAAAGATGCCATTGAGGAAAGCCTTATTGAAAGCCGTGAACCGATGATGCTGTGCTTTGATGTATTGCTTCAGTACCTCTGTACACTGGCCATTTCAGAAGGCTTTATACCCGAAGAAATTTTCAGCGAAATCAAATCAACGTATTCATACAGGGATATAAATGATTCCGAATGGAACAATACACTAAATTTTTTAACTGCGGGGGGCGCTGCATTACAGCAATACGATGAATATAAAAAAGTAGAGATTATTAATGGTGTTTATCGCATAACAGGCAGGAGAATGGCCATGCGCCACCGTTTGCATATAGGCACCATTGTAAGCGACCCCATGATGAAAGTAAAATTCATGACAGGCGGTTTTATCGGCGTAATTGAAGAATGGTTCATCAGCCGCCTGCAGCCCGGTGATGTTTTTACTTTGGCGGGCCGGAATCTCGAATTTGTAATGATAAAGGACATGACGGCGCTGGTGCGTAAATCAAATGCAAAAAAATCCATTGTTCCAAGCTGGCAGGGAGGAAGAATGCCCTTAAGCGCAAACCTTGGCAAGAAACTCAGGGAAACCTTTAACCATGCCTTTGAAAAAAGCTATACCCCTGAAGATTATGAACTGCAGGCGCTTGAACCGCTGTTTGACCTTCAGCAAAAATTATCCCGCATCCCCAAATCAAACGAACTGCTGATTGAACAGACAGAAACAAAAGACGGCTTTCACCTTTTTGTTTTTCCTTTTGAAGGAAGGCTGGTACATGAGGCCATGGCAGCCATACTCGCTTACCGCATCAGCAAAATCACACCCATTACTTTTTCTTTTGCAATGAATGATTACGGGTTTGAATTACTGAGCGACCAGCCCATTCCGGTTGATGACAGCAATGTTTATGACTTATTTAACCCCGATAATTTGCTGGAAGATATCCAGCGAAGCGTTAACTCTACTGAAATGGCCAAAAGAAAGTTCAGGGACATTGCAGTTATTGGGGGATTGATTTTCCAGGGATACCCCGGCGAAAAGAAAAAAGCGAGGCACCTGCAATCATCGGCATCATTACTGTTCAAAGTATTCAGCGAATATGAACCGGACAATCTCCTGTTGCGGCAATCTTACCAGGAAGTACTGGACCAGCAAATGGAAGAAGTAAGGTTAAGGGACATGCTTCAGCGTATTCAGCAGTCGAAAATCATCATTACTTTTCCGGAAAGGCTCACACCTTTCTGCTTTCCTATTAAAGTTGACAGTATGAGAGAAGACCTGTCATCAGAAAAACTGGAAGACCGGGTGAGGCGGATGCAGATGCAACTGGAAAAGTAATACCTGGCACTTTCTCTTTGCTGATCCCAACTGGCGCAGATATGCAGTGTTTGCAGCGAGAGGCGTTGGCCTATCTGTACCTGACAACACTGTAATTACACCCTCTCTCTGTACATTTGGGTATGAGCCGAAAATATAAATTCTTCATGGCACAGATACCCAGGGCCGCAATGGCTATGCTGCATATCTGCGCCAGTGAGGCGGTATCATAGTTATAATAATTTATAAAGCATGAAAAAAATGGAATATATTTTCCTGTTTCACAATCCAATAAGCTCAAAGTTTTGTGGCGGTGCATTTACTCAAAGACAAATTGCCGAAGCATGGATTCGAGATCACAAACTTTCGGGAGTGCTTACTAAATATCCAGTTGATACAGGAGTTTATGATTGGGCAGTCAGGAAGCAAGTATTTATTCCCAAAAAGAATGAACACTATGAACGGAATTTTATAGCCGGTTTCACATCAGCTTCCCAAGAACATTATCATTATGAAGATGGTGAGTGCATTGATTAAAATATTCATATCTATAATAATTGAAATAAACACTATATGAACCTGCGATGTTGTCATGCAAGCTTAAAATAATTGTACAGTTTTACAACTGGAAACAACATACTTAAAAGAACAAGGGGTAATGATGTGTTGCGGTTTGATACTAATACAGGATTCTTTGGTGTCCAAAGTTCAAATGGCACCATAAGAACCTTTTTTAAGCCTGATGAAGGAATAGATTATTTTTTAAAGCAATAAACTATGTTTTCAGAAGAAATTAAAAGAATACTAATTCAAATTGGCTGGCAAAGCGTGTTATTGCCTGGCGAGTTAATAGAAATGTGGGAGGGATTCGTTAATGAATGTTCTTCGGGTTACGAAATGAACATCTATGAATATGAGAACGATTTATCAGTTCGCAATGTGATTGAAACTATATTGACGTCAAATGAATTAAAGGTTTATCCTGAATATTTTAATTTTAAAGAATCAATTCAAACAATAGATAACTCCTTTAAAAAATTATTGAGTGAAAAATATTCAAGAAATGACAGGATTAGTTGGTGGGAGAAAGGGGTACTAAGTAAGGCTGGGATTGAATATACGAGTGATATAAAAGCGCTATATGGGATTGAAATAAAACATGAATAACAGGTGGTCTGAGGTGGCTCGTTTGTGGCTAAATGCGACAAGATATTTATTCATTAAAAAAAGAATGATTTTAGTATTTTCCCCTACTGGCGCAGATATGCAGCATTCGCAGTGAGAGGCATTGGCCTATCTGTGCCGGACAACACTGTACTTACACCCTCTCTTTCCGCTCCCTGCCGTAAAACCAGGCACTTTCTCTTTGCTGATTTTGAAATATATTTACCTCTCAAATCCATCCAATGTCAGATGTTTTGGCCCATATTGAAAATTTTTTCCGTAGCTGGAAAAACAATAAAAACGTACAGGTATCTACACTGAAACAGGCGGGCAGTAACCGGCAATATTTCCGTGTTACAAGCGGCAATGGTTCATACATTGTTACCTGTAACCCCAATAATGTACCTGAAAACAATGCTTTCATAGAATTCAGCCGGCATTTTTTCCGTAAACAGCTACCGGTTCCTGAAATTTTATTTACTGATGAAGGAAAGACGCAGTATGTACAAACCGACTTTGGCGATGTTTCTTTGTTTGGCATAATGCAGCAAAAAGGTTTCGGCAAAGAAGTTTTTGAGCTTTACAAAAAAACATTTGTACAGCTTGCAAAACTGCAAATAGAAGGCGGCAAAAACCTTGATTATAATAATTGCATTGCCACCAAATCATTTGACAAGCAGGCCATCTATTCCGACCTGCTGTATTTTCTCTATTATTTTGTAAGGGCTCTGGATCTGCCGTATGACAAAAACCTTTTGCTGAACGATTTTGAACTGCTGAGCAGTTACCTGATGCAGGAAGACCAGAAATATTTTATGCACCGGGATTGCCAGAGCCGCAACATCATGATTAAAGACGGCCAAGTTTATTTTATAGATTACCAGGGCGGGATGCAGGGCGCTTTGCAATATGATGTTGCCTCTATGCTCTGGCAGGCACGTGCATCTTTGCCTTATGAGTGGAGGGACGAATTGCTGCATTATTATTTTGATGAAGCAAACAGTTTACTCGGCAAATCACTGAACAAACAATATTTTATTGACAGCTATGACGGGTTTGTACTCATCAGAATGCTGCAAACACTCGGCGCTTATGGTTTCAGGGGGCTGTTTGAACGAAAACCCCATTTTATTTCAAGCATACCGTTTGCGTTAAAAAACCTGAAGTGGTTCCTCGAAAATAAAAAAATACCCATACGCCTGCCTGAATTACAGAAAGTGCTGTGGCAGATTTGCAGCGATGACATTGTAAGCAAATTTGAAACCACCAAAGCGGGGCCCGATTGTAAGCTGATCATCCAAATCAGGAGCTTCTCGTATAAAAGGGGCATCCCCCAGGATGAGAGCGGAAATGGCGGAGGCTTTGTTTTTGACTGCAGGGGCATTTACAATCCCGGACGCTTTGATGAATTTAAAACCCTGACAGGAAGAGATAAAGAAGTACAGGAATTTCTTTTGCATAAAAGTGAAATGCCGGCATTTCTTCAGCATGTATATGGCCTGGTTGATATAGCCGTTGAAGACTACATCAAAAGGGGATTTGAAAGCCTTGTTGTAAATTTCGGCTGCACAGGGGGGCAGCACCGCAGTGTTTTTGCTGCCGATAAACTGGCAGAACACCTTAAAGAAAAATTTGCTGCAAAAACCCGTGTTGAACATATTGAACAGGAACTCAGGAAGTGGAAGAATGAACCTTCTCTCAAGCTTAATTAAAGGAAAAGCCAATTACCAGGATGACCACACAGCAAAAGAGTAATCCTTTACTTAAAGAAATGAAGGCGATGATTTTTGCAGCGGGACTTGGCACCCGTTTAAAGCCATTTACTGATAAACATCCAAAAGCCCTTGCACCGGTAAACGGCAAAACCCTATTGCAGCGCAATATTGAGTACCTCAATAGCTTCGGCATCACTGATTTTATTGTAAATGTTCATCATTTTGCAGACCAGGTTATCCGGCACCTTGATGAGCATAAAAATTTCGGTTGCAATGTGACCATTTCATACGAGAAAGATGAACCACTTGAAACCGGGGGCGGATTAAAATGGGCAGGATGGTTCTTTAAGCACAGCAACAACCCGTTTGTGGTAATGAATGCTGACATCCTCACAAACCTTGATATAAACAAAATGCTTCAGTTTCACCTGCAGCATAAGCCGCTAGCCACGCTTGCAGTAACCGGCAGACATACCTCAAGGAATTTTCTTTACGATAACAATAACATCCTGTGCGGCTGGATAAATAATAAAACAGGGGAGAAAAGAATTTCAAAGCAATGTGACCCATTGCACCAGGGGGCTTTTACCTGTGTGCACATCATAGAACCATCGCTGCTTTCGCTGATAAAGCAGGAAGGAAAATTTTCTATTATTGATACTTATCTTGAAATTGCCAAAGACCATACAATATGCTGTTACCCCCACAACGGGGATATCATTGTAGATGTTGGCAGGCCTGAATCTGTTGAAGAAGCGGAAAAATATTTTTATTGATGCTTTCTGTAAATTCGCATTCATTTTTATAACCGGCTTAATAAAAAACGTATGTTCAAAAAAATATTAATTGTACTCCTGGTGATCCTGGTTATTATTCAATTCATCCGTCCCGGACGAAATATTTCCGCGGCCGTTTCCCCCAACGACATCAGCCACAAATACCATGTGCCTGAAACCGTTCAGTCCATCTTAAAAACCTCATGTAATGATTGCCACAGCAACAACACTGTCTATCCCTGGTATGCCAATGTGCAACCCGTTGCCTGGTGGCTTCAGCACCATGTTAATGAAGGCAAGTCTGAACTTGATTTCTCAGAATTTCTCACTTACTCCCCCAAAAAGGCGCATCATAAAATGGAAGAAGTAATTGAAATGGTGAAAGAAGGTGAAATGCCACTGAACAGTTACCTGTGGGTGCATAAAGATGCCAAACTCAGCGCTGATCAGAAAAAAATGCTTACTGACTGGGCTGATGGCATTATGAAAGAAATTGCAGTTGCAAATAACCTGAAGCCCGAAGAAAAGAAATAGTTTACAACCGGTGCTTTTCGCTATAAAAAAAGTATGAGCAGTCAGGACAATTTAACTCCTGTTGAAAAAAGGTTTTTCTGGCTTATTACCGCCGTGCTTGCTTTTGCATACACCAGCCATATTAGCTTTTATCCCATAAATGTTGGCACAGATGAAGGTATCCGTGCGCTGGTATCACTGGAAATGATGCTTTCAGGTGACTACATCACCCCTACTTTAAACGGTGAACTTTACCTTAACAAACCACCACTGTTTAACTGGATACTTGCAGCCAGTTTTAAACTTTTTGGTTACAATTCATTCGCCCTTCGCTTTCCAACGGTATTGTCCATTTTCATTTTCGGCTTCCTTGTGTTTTACTTTACCCGGAAGTACGTTAATGCCAAAGTTGCCTGGGTCAGCGCAATTGCAGTAATGACAAACGGAAGGATATTAATTTACGATTCTGTGCTTGGCCTGATTGATATCACCTATGCATGGGTAACTTTTCTTGGCTTTATGCTGGTTTTTCATTTTGGGGAGAAAAAACAATACTCCAGGCTGTTCATATCAACATACATCATCACGGCTGCCGGCTTTTTGTTAAAGGGGTTTCCTTCAGTTGCCTTCCATGGCCTCACTTTGCTCAGCTATTTTATTTATACAAAAAACTTCAGGAAACTTTTTCATTGGAACCATTTTGCAGGCATCATTGTTTTCCTGGCCATAACAGGCGCTTATTATCTCATGTATTTCAGCAGGAACAACCTGCCCCCTCCTGTACTTTTCAAAAACCTGCTTACAGAAAGTTCCAAACGCCTTACGTCATCAGGAGATACAGGCCGTTTCCTGTTTCATGTATTAGGTTTTCCCTTTTATATTCTTTACCATTTCGCCCCCCTTACCCTGCTTGGCGTATTGCTTTTCAGAAAAAAATTAATTGATTCGCTCAGATCCAATCCATATATCTTTTTCTGTGCCGCAGTATTTATGAGCAATATCATAGTGTACTGGGTTTCGCCAAACATTTTTGCACGTTATCTTTTTATGCTGATTGCACTGCTGTTTATTGTTCTCTCTTTCTTTTATATTGAAGCTGTAAGTGAAATCAAACATGGGAAAAAAATAATTGATACTGTTTTCCTGTCTGGCGCAATACTGCTTTTAGTTTCATGCTTTTTCCTGCCCTTTACAGACAGCACAAGCCTGGTTCAGCATGTTTGGCCAAGAAGTATTTTTCTTATTATTTGCTTTGGCGTTGTTGTATGGCTTATGCTGAAAAACCCCGGCATGCGAATTATCCATTTTTTTCTTGCAATGGCCCTGTTCAGGATTGGGTTTAACTGGTTTGTTATCGAACAGAGGGGAAAAGAAAACATGATTGCCAGGGAAGATGGTAAAAAAATTGCAATTATTACACAGGGGAAGCCGCTCTGTATATTCGGGAGGCCGCTTGACATTTATGAAAGCGGCATAGGTGACAAAAATGCAACCAGTTTTAATATCGCCATCCACAGAAAAGAGGTTATTCGTTTTAAACCCGGTATTGATTACAACTCATTTTACCTTACAAATCCTGCTGAAGTAAAAAATATACCCCATGAAGTTTATTATGAATTTAATAACCCGGGAACAGATAAAGCGATATTAATAAAGTTTGTCCCTCCCGTTAACCAGCCTGTAAAAAACAATCCCTGAATACAGTAAATTTGCCGTCCGTTAATCACAATGCAGCCTCCTTTACCTTACAGGTTCAGTAACCAGAGCTTCTGGCTTTCGCCGGAAAGGTGTATTTATTGGGAAGATGAAAATGCGCTTATACTTTCTGATTTACACTTTGGCAAAACAGGTCATTTCAGGAAATCG
>JANRKT010000174.1:0-30823 GCA_033763355.1 Chitinophagaceae bacterium
TGCAGTAAAGAAAAGCGATTTGATCTATGTGGCCATACCGGTTGATGTAACGGTGCCCATAATGCAGAAGATCATGGATATGATTAACGAAAAGCAGATTGTAGTGGATGCCGGCTCTACCAAGCATTTTTTATGCGAAGCATTAACAGGCCATCCGATGAGAAGAAGGTTTGTAGCCACACACCCCATGTGGGGAACTGAATACAGCGGGCCTGAAGCGGCGGTGCATGATGCATTTGCCGGACGTTCCTGTGTGATTTGTGAAAAAGAAAAAAGTGACGCTGATGCGGTAACAATTGTAGAAGAAATTTACCGTAAACTGGGCATGCACCTGTTATATATGGGTGCGGATGAACAGGACATGCATGCGGCATATGTAAGTCATATTTCTCACATTACATCGTTTGCCCTTGCTAACACTGTATTGGAAAAGGAAAAAGAAGAGAACACCATTTTTGAACTGGCCGGTGGTGGTTTTGAAAGTACAGTGCGTTTGGCAAAGAGCAGCCCCGCCATGTGGGCGCCGATTTTTATGCAGAACAGGGAAAATGTGCTCGACGTATTGAACGAACACATCAGCCAGCTGAGAAAATTTAAGGCATGTCTTGAAAAAGAAAATTATGAATACCTGTGGGAATTGATGGAAAATGCGAATAAGATTAAAAAGATATTGAAGTAGATTGAAAGCATAGCAGTCGGAAAGAATGATATTAATAATAAATTATAATTCCTGTTTTTCAGGGTATTTCAATGGTGTTGATATTGATGAACAGTGCGACACCGCATGCAGCGGGACAGGCGCAACAGAAGCTTAATTTCTGTTCTATCGCCGGGCACATCACAACTTATTAATTAGGCCAAAGGCCGCAATTGAAGTACCTTTGCGGCAAAATTTGAAACTTATATGATGACTTTTGAAGCGTTGGGACTGGATGCAAAATTGGTAAAGGCTACCGATGAACTTGGATTCAAAAACCCGACCCCCATACAGGAAAAAGCAATTCCTGTTTTGTTAAGCGGAACGAAAGACCTGGTTGGCCTTGCACAAACAGGCACAGGAAAAACAGCAGCATTCGGTTTGCCTTTATTGCAACTTATAAATGCTGCAAACAAATACCCTCAGGCATTGGTGGTTTGCCCCACAAGGGAGCTGTGCCTGCAGATTGTAAATGAAATAGAGCTCTTTAAAAAATTTTTACCGGGCATGCATGTGCTGGCTGTATATGGCGGCGCATCCATTGGTCAGCAGATACGTGAACTGAAAAGGGGCGTACAGGTTGTTGTGGCTACTCCCGGAAGGCTGATTGATTTAATAGAACGAAAAGCCATTAACCTAGAACAGATTGAATATGTGGTACTGGATGAAGCGGATGAAATGCTGAACATGGGTTTCCAGGATGATATTGAATTTATTTTGCAGAATACACCAAAGCGCAATGCCACCTGGCTGTTCAGCGCCACCATGCCTCCTGAAATAAAAAGAGTGAGCAGGAAGTATATGCAACAACCTTTCGAAGTAACAGTGGGAACAATAAATACTGCCAATAAAAATATTGATCATCAGTATTATGTCACCAGTGCACAGCACCGTTATGAAGCATTAAAAAGATTGATTGATTTTAATCCGGGCATCTATGGAATCATTTTTACACGTACCAAAGCAGAAGCGCAGGAAATTGCAGAGAAGCTTACACGAGAAGGGTATGATATTGATGCATTGCATGGTGATTTAACCCAGCAGCAAAGGGATAAAGTGATGGGTGAGTTCCGTGAAAAAACGTTGCAGCTTTTAATTGCAACAGATGTTGCGGCAAGGGGAATTGACGTGCAGGGCATTACCCATGTTATCAATTATGAACTGCCGGATGACATGGAAGTATATACCCACCGCAGCGGCCGCACCGGCCGTGCTGGCAATACAGGTATCTGCATGAGTATTGTACATACAAGGGAGGTGGGCAGGATAAAACAGATTGAGCGGATGGTGCAGGCGCAGTTTCATAAACTGGAAATACCTACAGGAAAAGATGTATGCCGCAAACAGTTCTTTTCTTTTATGGACAGGCTGCTGCAGGCAGATATCAGCCATGGTGATTATGAAACGTACATTCCTATGCTGGAGGAAAAATTTGCAGATGTAAACAAAGAGGAAGTATTAAAAAGGGTTGCGGCGCTGGAGTTTGACCGGTTTTTGAAATATTATGAAAACGCAGAAGACCTGAACGTAAGGGAAAGGGAGCGCAGGGATTTAAAAGAAAGAAATTACGCTGAACAACGTGACAACAGCCGCCGGAGGGACACAAGGGGAAGAGAGTTTAACGGCAACGGTGATTACCAGAAGCTGTTTGTGAACCTGGGCACCAAAGACGGGTTTTACAAAGCCAGTTTTTTGCAGTTTATTTTAGACATGAGCGACCTGCGCAAAGAAGTATTAGGAAGGATTGACATGAAAGAAATGAACAGTTGGATAGAAGTTGACCGCAAAGCGGCAAGGCAGATGATTGAAGCTATTGACGGGAAAAAATACAAAGGCAGGAGGTTAAGAATGAACGATGCCAATGCACGTTAACAGGAGAATGGTTTTTAATATAAGGCATACAGCCCTCAGCTTTTTGTTTTTATAAATAGAAATTGAAATTAACTATGCAAGCAATCGAATCAGCCATGAAAGAGGTAACGCAACAGGCATGGAGCAAAAGACCGTTGATCATTTCCGGTCCCTGCAGCGCCGAAACAGAAGACCAGGTTATATCAACCGCCACCCGTTTGGCCAATACCGGTAAGGTAGATGTACTGAGGGCCGGTATCTGGAAGCCCAGGACAAGGCCCGGTATGTTTGAGGGCATCGGTACAAAAGGTTTGCCCTGGCTTCAGCAGGCTAAAAAATTAACAGGCCTGCCTGTTACAGTTGAAGTGGCAACAGGCAAACAGGTAGAAGATGCATTGACTTTTGATGTGGATATTTTATGGATTGGCGCCAGAACAACAGTGAACCCCTTCAGTGTGCAGGAAGTGGCCGATGCATTGCGTGGTGCTGATATGCCGGTATTGATCAAGAACCCCATTAACCCCGACCTTGAATTGTGGACAGGCGCTGTTGAACGTGTAGCTAAGGCGGGCATCAAGCAAATCGGTTTAATCCACCGCGGCTTTTCTTCTTACGGAAATACCGAATACCGCAATGCGCCCATGTGGCACCTTGCTATTGAAATGAAACGCCGCAATCCGGATATGATGCTCATCAATGACCCATCACACATTTGCGGACGCCGTGATATTTTATTGGATGTAGCCCAAAAAGCCATTGACCTTGATTATGACGGGTTGATGATAGAAAGCCACATTGACCCCGATAAAGCATGGAGCGACGCCAAGCAGCAGGTAACACCCGAACGCTTAGGCGAAATGATGAGCGCCATCATCTGGCGTAAAGAAGATATTAATTCAGAAGAGTACCATGCGGCTTTGGAAAAACTGCGCCAGCAGATCAACCACCTTGATGATGAGCTGATGCAGATTTTAGGGCAGCGGATGAAGGTAGCTGAGAAGATTGGTGAGTACAAGAAGAACAACAACATCACCATCCTGCAAACCAACAGGTGGAATGAAATACTGGAAAGGGCTTTTAACCGTGGCGATAAACTGGGCCTTAGCAAAGAATTCATCACCAAATATTTTGATGCAGTGCACATGGAAAGTATCAACCACCAGAATAAGATTATGAATTCGTGAATGGGGAGTGGGGAGTGAGGCGTGGTAAATGAGGCATCAGCATATAGGTTGGTATCTGGCTTTTGTGGCGGCACCCTCAGGAAGTGCACAAACTTAAATCAGCCTTTTTGTTATGAAATGGTTTTTTAAGATTTTGACGGGTGGAGTTCTTTTGGCTGCATTAATTGTTTCAGGCTGGAAATTTTATGACAAGTTCTATTTTAATCAGGCAGATAAGATGATAGGGATCAAATGCCATTATATGATGTATGCATGTGGCGAATGTTATCCCCAATGGAATATAGATTCTGTAACTGGTGAATTTGATGAGGGTAGAAATATTTCCGGTAAAGATATCCGGGTTCTTTATAAAGGAAAAGATATTGAAGATGTATTACAGGGGCAAATACCGGATTGCATGAGGTGTTATCATTTTTATTTTAAAGGAAACCTGGGTAGATCATCGAGTGGCCGGTACAGATTTGACGCAGTCTCATACAACTATCAGTTAGCCGATAAAGATTGCTGTAATTAAAACTCCCCTTCAGGGGGCGGGGGCATGAAGAAACTAACATACAAATTCTCCAATTCAACTGTTGATTATTACCTGCCTTATGGTATTTCTCATCTGAAAGAAATTGTTGACCAGAAAGCAACTGTTGTTCTTACTGATGAAAATGTTTTCATGGCCCATGCCAAAAGGTTCAAGGGGTGGAATACCATTGTACTGAAATCAGGCGAAGAAAATAAAGTGCAGTCAACTGTTGACGCCGTTATTGAAAATTTGCTGGAAACAGGCGCCGACAGGAAAACAACTTTGGTTGGTGTGGGCGGCGGGGTAATAACAGACCTCACCGGTTATATTGCCTCCATTTATATGCGGGGGATAAAATTCGGTTTTGTGCCCACCACATTACTTGCCATGGTTGATGCTTCAATAGGCGGCAAGAACGGGATTGATGTTGGGATTTATAAGAATATGGTGGGCGTAATCAAACAACCGGCATTCCTGCTTTATGATATGGTCTTTCTCAATTCACTTCCGCAGCATGAATGGGAGAATGGATTTGCAGAGGTCATCAAGCATGCCTGCATAAAGGATGCTGCGATGTTCAGTGAACTGGAAAGTAATTCATTTAAAACTTATCAGGGCAGAAAAACATCAGTATGCATGCTGGTGCAGCGCAACGCAAAGCTAAAAACAAAAGTGGTGCAGCAGGATGAATTTGAGAAAGGGGAGAGAAGGTTATTGAATTTTGGTCATACACTCGGCCATGCCATAGAAAATATTTATGACCTGTCACATGGCCAGGCCGTAGCAGTGGGGATGACCTATGCCTGTCATATTTCAGAGCAGTTAACCGGGTTTAAGCAAACTGCAAAGGTAACTTCGCTGTTAAACAAATACGGTTTGCCAACCTATATGGAATTTGATAAACAGGAAATATTTGATATTCTTCAAAAGGATAAGAAGAAAGAAAGAAAAGAGATGAATTATGTATTGCTGGAAAAGATTGGAAGGGGGGTTGTGAAAACAATTCCGTTAAATCAATTGGAGAAAATTATCCAGGGGCTCTAAACGTCCTTCTAAGGGAAAGTGATATGAAAGTAACGATACATCCATCAAAATTGTCCGGCGTCATTCAGGCCAATGCATCCAAGAGTTCAATGCAGAGGGCTTGCGCAGCGGCATTGCTTTCAAAAGGCAAAACAGTTTTATATAATCCGGGCCATAGTAACGATGATAAAGCAGCAATTGGAATCATTAAAGCGTTAGGTGCAGATGTTGAAATTGACAATGAAGAACTGGTAATTAATAGCCGGGGTATTAACCCTGTTTCAGGGGAGATCAATTGTGGCGAATCAGGTTTAAGTATCAGGATGTTCACCCCAATAGTTGCGCTCAGCGATAAAGAAATTACAATTAACGGCAGCGGCAGCCTGGTTACAAGGCCGATGGATTTTTTTGATGAAATACTCCCACAGCTCGGTGTAAAAATTAAAAGCAATGAAGGTAAATTGCCGATGGTCATACAGGGACCATTACAACCAAAGAATATTGAAGTAGATGGTTCGCTGAGTTCACAATTTCTTACAGGGTTGCTGATGGCATATGCAGCAGCTGGTGCCAAAGATGTTTCCATCAAAGTCCTCAATCTTAAAAGTAAACCCTATATCGCATTGACATTGGATGTGATGGAGCAGTTCGGCATGCAAGTTCCGGAGAATAACAATTTTGAAGAATTTATCTTTCATGGTGAACCGGTTACCCAATCAACTAAACAGCCAGTCAACTATACGGTTGAAGGCGACTGGAGCGGCGGTGCATTCTTACTGGTTGCTGGCGCTATAGCCGGGCCGATAACCATTCGCGGATTGGATATGATGAGCACCCAGGCTGACAAAGCAATTGCGGAAGCTTTGATGAAAGCCAATGCCGGTATTGCCATTGAAGCAAAGGGAATCAAACTGCATCCTGCACAGATGAAGGCATTTGAGTTTGATGCAACAGATTGCCCGGATTTATTTCCTCCCCTCGTTGCATTAGCTGCTTATTGCAAAGGGCAAACAAAAATTAAAGGTGTAAGCCGGTTAACACATAAAGAAAGCAACAGGGCATTAACGCTGCAGGATGAATTTGATAAGATGGGGGTGAGGATAGATATGGAAGACGATATGATGGTTGTGCACGGAGGTGGCATTGTAAAAGGCGCTGATGTACATTCTCATCACGACCACCGCATTGCCATGGCCTGCGCTGTTGCGGCTTTAAAAGCAAACAGCGAAACGGTGATTGAAGAAGCGCAGGCGGTGAATAAATCTTATCCTGACTTTTATGAACACCTCAGGCAACTGGGGGCTGCGCTTACATATCCGGCCTTTATTTTGTAAATTTGAGAAAAGAAAGAAATGGGAACACAGGTAAACGATGATGATATAATAATCAGGATCCCCCATAAACTTTATAATCGCACCGTCCGGAGTATTCTTTCTCAAATAGAACACCTGAAAATCGCATCTAAGTCCAAAGCTGCTGAAAAAGATATTGAAAAGCTATTGACAGATATAAAAAAGGAAAGGGGAAGAAAAGTAAAAGCCTTATTAAAGAAAAAAGGGATCGCAGTTAAATAAATAATGCGGATTGTTGTTGATACAAGCATTTTAATCAGGATGCTGATTTCCCCGGACGGAGTAGTTGCTGGTTTTTTTTTATCCATTGGCAAAACAAGATGAATTGTTTGTATGCTACAATAGTTTTGAAGAAATAAATAGACACAGGACAAGGCTGTTGAAATTGTCCGGGTTGAATAGAGTGCAGTTTGATGAGCTTCTTGCTTCATTCATAAGCTTTGTTACAATTGTGTCATTGGGGCATATCGCGGATTCATTTTACATTAAGTCTGTGTTTTTTACAGCAGGCACAGATTATGAAGATGTGCCATTTGTGGCTACTGCATTGTTTATCGGCGGGTACTTATGGACTTAAAAAGAAGGGTTTTGCTGAGGTGCTGAATAATGCATCTGTAAAAAAGCTTATAAAATCTGAATAAACCATATTGATGAACGCATTCGGCCGCATATTCCGTGTAACTATTTTTGGCGAATCGCATGGCGAATGTGCGGGTATTACCATTGACGGCTGCCCTGCAGGTTTGCCATTAACGGAAGAAGATTTATTGCCTGACCTGGAAAGAAGAAAGGGCGGAAAGCAGAAAGGCACTACCCCGCGGCAGGAACCTGATTATCCCATTTTCAAGAGTGGGATTTTTAACGGTAAGACAACCGGTTTCCCCATCACTATATTATTTGATAATACCAATACACGCAGCGAAGATTACCAGAAGCAAAGAAGCATTCCGCGGCCGGGTCATGCTGACTGGGTAGCCCATCAAAAATTTGGTGGAAACGAAGATTACCGGGGCGGTGGCCATTTCAGTGCAAGGTTAACAACAGGATTGGTGGCTGCAGGGGCAATTGCAAAAAAAGTAATGCAATACCTCACCCCCAACCCCTCTCCAAAGGAGAGGGAGCAGGAGGGTGAGGTCAGTATTCATGCAAAAGTCATCGAAATAGCAGGTGAAGACGACGTGGAAAAAGGTTTGCAAAAAGCCATTGATGCAAAAGATTCGGTTGGGGCTATTGTAGAGTGCAGGGTAAATGGTTTGCCTGTTGGATTAGGAGAGCCTTATTTTGATTCAGTTGAATCTTCGTTGGCCCAAATTGTATTTGCTATTCCTGCTGTAAGAGGAATAGAGTTCGGAACTGGCTTTGCCGCTGCAAAAATGTTTGGCAGTGAGCACAACGATGCAATCATTGATATGAGCGGTAAAACAAAAACCAATCATGCCGGGGGTGTAGTGGGTGGAATTACAAACGGGAATGAACTTATTTTTCGCCTGGCCATTAAGCCTACATCATCCACACCCAAAGAGCAGGAAAGCCTGAACTGGGACACCGAAAAAATGGAAAAATTTTCTGTAAAAGGCCGACATGATTTATGTGTTGCACTAAGGGCGCCCGTTATTGTGGAAGCTGTTACTGCAATTGTGCTGATGGATTTTATGATGCTGGAACAGCATGTGCCCCGTGTGCTGAAATAATGCATCAGCTTATCCTTCCCCTTTGTTTGCGCAACATATTCATACCCCATTCGTTAAAAGCAGTATATTTTTTATGCCAACGATCTACCATATAACCACCCGCTCCTCATGGGAAGCCGCAAAGAAGAAAGGATATTATGAATCGCCTTCACTGGCTGAGGAGGGGTACATTCATTGTTCGCTTGATCAGCAAATACAAGGGGTACTCGAAAGGTACTTTAAAGGCAAAACTGACCTTGTAAAACTGGTTATTGATACAGATAAACTT
Source organism: Chitinophagaceae bacterium (assembly GCA_033763355.1). Classification (GTDB taxonomy): domain Bacteria; phylum Bacteroidota; class Bacteroidia; order Chitinophagales; family Chitinophagaceae; genus JANRKT01. The sequence continues at coordinate 8,581 of JANRKT010000174.1, forward strand.
ACGAGCCAGTTTATTTACGACTGGTCTATGTCGGTAGCAGATACTTTCCCCCATGTGTACGGCCCCATTAATATTGATGCGGTAACAGACGTAAAGCCGGTATAACTTCTCTTTCGGGTTTTCTTTTAATCCCCGCCATAATCAAACCTCTTTACTTGTTAAATGATTATAGTCTTTCACAATCGTCTGCAAAAATTCAAGCGGGTCCTGGTCGCTGCTGATGTTTAAAACCGCCCTGATTTTATCGTATGCTTTGTATAATAAGGGGGCATTGTTATGGGCATTTTTTATGTAACGGTTAATTACTTCTTTTACCAGGCTGATGTCGGAATCGCTAAGGTTAATCACCTGCGGATAATGCGGCGTGTATTGCTCCATGGTTTCCATAAAAATGGTGTCTTCCATTTTTGTACGCCTGTTGGTCCTTACTACGGTTGTGCCCGCCAGCATATCGCCAACGCGTTGCGCTTTTTCGGATAATGAAATGGTAACAATGGCCACAATGCCCCAACTGAACATGTCATCCACAATCCTGAACATCCAGCGGATAAGGTATTGCCCGATATTCGGCTGGTTGCCGTCAAGGCTTATTACTTTGATGTTTTTTACTTTCTTGCCAAGGCTCTGCCCGTTCATTAATACTTCACAGGCCAATTGGTAAAAAAGGATGGGCAGGGAGACTATAAAATAAGTCCAGAAACCAATAAAATTTCCTGCGGCTTCTTCAACCAGGAATACAGCAAAAAAATAACCTGCATAAAGGAGAAAATCAACAAGGTAAGCCACCAGCCTGTCGCCCACGCCGGCCAGCTCATATTCCAGTTCAATATTCTGGGAGGTTTGTATGGTAATGGTTTGCATAACGTAAAAAAAGTAAAGGTAAAAATAAGTTGTTTATGGCAGTCAGCAGTCGGCAGTATTCAGTAAGCAGTACTCAGTCGGCGGTACTCAGCAGGCAGCCTTTGTAACCTGTAACGTGTAACCTGTAACTTGTTTTGAACATGCAATAACTTGCTTTATATTCGTTATTGAACAGAAGGTATGAGAGAAGCATTGTTTTTAAAGCAAAACAAGGAACGCTGGAAAACCTATGAACAGCAGCCCACCAACGACCCGGATGAGCTTGCCGAACGTTTCGTACAGCTAACAGACGACCTGGCTTATGCCCGGACTTTTTATCCTAAAAGCAAAACCGTACAATACCTCAATGGCCTTGCGGGCAAATTTCACCTCGCTATTTACAGGAATAAAAAAGAAAAACAAAGCCGCATCATTACATTCTGGAAATACGAGCTGCCGCTTGTAATGGCAAAGTACCAGAAACAGTTGTTCTACGCCTTTCTCTTTTTTTCAGCCTTTATCACCATAGGTGTTTTCTCAGCCATATATGATGAAAATTTTGTAAGGCTGATTTTAGGGGACGGGTATGTGAACATGACGAACGAAAACATAGAGAACGGCGACCCGTTTGGGGTTTATAAAAAGCATGACCCGCTGCTGATGTTCCTCTATATCGCTTTTAATAACATTTATGTTTCATTTGTAATTTTTGTGCAGGGGCTTTTGCTTGGGGTAGGCACAGTATATGGTTTATTTTATAATGGCGTAATGCTTGGTTCATTTGAATATTATTTTTTTGCGCATGGGCTGGGCTGGCAATCCATACTGGTGGTTTTTATTCACGGCACACTTGAAATTTCCGCCATTATCATAGCAGGCGCTGCCGGGCTGATACTGGGCACAAGCATTTTATTTCCCGGAACGCTTAAAAGGTCGCAATCCATACTGATTGGCGCAAAAGACGGGATAAAGATCATCATCGGGCTGCTCCCCATTTTTCTTACCGCTGCTTTTTTTGAAGGATTTATTACGAGGCATACGGGCATGCCTTTATGGCTGAGCATTTTTATTCTTGCAGCATCCCTTATTTTTATCATATGGTATTTTGTAATTTACCCCCTGAGGATGCGGAAAAGAATAATTACTGAAGACCAGATTTTTGAAGCTGATATTTCCTGAACCAAAAATTAAACCTGTGCAACCTGCAATAGTACTTCGTAAAGTAAGGGATTTTGGCGAACGCATCGGCGATTCACTGCTCTTCCTGAAATTAAATTGGAAAAACCTGCTGGTTATTTATCTGGTGTTTGCTGTGCCTTTTTTTCTGATTGGCGCCATCGTTGGCGGCAACAGCATGAGTGGCCTCTTTTCACTTCTCAGCAGCAGCAGGAGCACTATTCCCAATTTTGGTGATTTTGGCTTTGGTTTCTTTTTATGGATGTTATTACTTCTGCTCGCCATTACATCATATTGCACAGCGGTGTACAGTTACATGAGGCTTTATGAACAAAAAGGAGGGGAAAAACCATCTTTACCAGAAGTGGGTAAGCTCTATATGAGCAAATTCTTTTCTAACCTGCTTTATACTATTGTTATTACCGCTTTGTTCATTGTGGGCATATTTATAGTTATTATTCCAATTTTGGGTGTGCTGGCGTATTTGGCTGGTTTGTTCTATTTCTCAGTCATTTTTTCTATTCTGTTTCCTGTAAATACCATCGAAGACCATTCTTTCGGCGCTGCATTCTCACGTTGCTTTTATCTCATAAAAGAAAGGTGGTGGTTCAGTTTCGGGTATTCAATAATTATTTTCCTGATTTATTATTTCTTTGCGCTGGTAATCGGTTTAATTATACAAACCATTTTCGGGTTTTCGGCCATCAATATGACAGATCCGGAAAGAATAGGTTCTGCTTTTGAAAAGTATGCATATGTCCTTGCTTTGTCAACCATTTTTCAATACGTTTTTTACCTGATTTTGCATATCGGGCTGGGTATCCATTATTACAGCCTGCTGGAAGAAAAAGACGGCTCAGGGCTTGAAGCAAGGCTTGACCAGTTAGGTGAACAATCAGGGCCGCACAGCAATATTGAAGAGCAATACTAAAACGTTCATGAAATTTTTAATTTTCAACATACTTCTTTTCATCTCCTTTCTCTTTTTCGTGCCTGCGCATCCCATTGCTGCAATGCCCCCCTTAAAGGAAGACAGTTCTGCAGTGGAGTTAAGAAAGTTTGATGCCGGAAAAATAAACGGTTACCGCAGCAACAAAGATTTTAAATATGATCTGCAGAAGCCGGCTGAAATGGGTTTTTGGGACAGGTTCTGGTTCTGGGTTTGGCAACAATATTCAAGGGCAATGGCCAATGATGGGGTACGCGTAAGCTTTAAAATATTTCTCTGGGCGCTTGCCATCGGGGTAATCCTGTTTGCGATAGTAAAAATAGTAGGTATGGAAAAAGTGGCTTTTCTTATACGCGGCAGAAAAGAAACAGGCCTGGGCTATACCGAAGAACAGGAAGATATTTATGCAATTGATTTTAATCGGGCTATTGACGAGGCGGTGAGAAATAAAGAATTCCGATTTGCCACCAGGTTAATGTATTTGCAGGCATTGCGGCAACTGGCAGATAAAAACCTGATCAACTGGAAGATCAACAAAACCAATGATGATTACGCAAAGGAACTTTCTTCAACCCCTTATGGCCACGGGTTTAACAATATTACCCGCAGCTATGAATATGTATGGTATGGCGAGTTTGAAATAGAAGAAAATGCTTTTGGAAAAGTAAAACAGCAGTTTCAGCAATTTAACAGGGGGGTGATACAATGAGGTGGGCCAGGTGGTATATCGTACTTATTGCTTTTTTACTGGGCGCATACATGTATGCGGCATATAAAAAGCCGCCTCTTATTGACTGGCGCCAAACACTTAGTAACAGGGATAAAATTCCTTACGGCACATATATTGTTTACAACGAGTTGCAGACTATACTGAAACAAAAACCCAAAGAACTGCGTGAACCTGTTTACGATCACACCAACAACAGTGAAGCGACAGATGAAACGTATATTTTAATAGCTGGCGGCGTGCACACCGATGAAACCGACGAGGAGGAACTGTTCAGGTATATTGAAAACGGGAATACCGTATTCATTTCAGCCGAAGGGGTGAGCAAAAGTTTTGCAGATACACTGGGCATTGAAATAAACGCTTATGATACTGACATAAGGGACAGGGACTCTACTTCCCTTAAACTGGTTAACCCTGCTTTTCAGTCGCCTGATATTTATACCAACTTCAGGTACACGATTGACGGTTATTTTGCAAAGTTCGATACCGCCAAAGCAATTGTATTGGGCAAAAACAGCAACAACAAAGTAAATTTTATCAGGATACCTATGGGTGAAGGCAACCTTTATTTGCATACCGCCCCCATTGCCTTCAGCAATTATTTTGCTTTAAAAGGAAACAACCTCGATTATATTGAGAAAGTTTTTTCTTATTTACCCGATGACAATTCATTTGTTTACTGGGATGAATATTATAAGCTGGGCAGGGGAGGGCCTTCCACCCCTTTACGTGTTATTCTTGGCAAAACCAACCTGCGTTATGCCTATTTTACTGCACTTACTGCAATTATTTTGTTTATGGTTTTCCAGGCCAAACGAAGGCAGCGGATTATACCTGTAATAAAACCACCTGTAAATGCAACACTTGATTTTGTGGAAACAGTCAGCCGTGTTTATTTCAACCAGAAACACCACCATAATATTGCGCAAAAGAAAATAACTTACTGGCTTGATGCCGTTCGGGGCAGGTACAGCCTTTTAACGCACAAATTAGATGAGGAGTTTGAAGCGAAGCTGGTGCATAAGTCGGGCGTTGAAAAAGAAACGGTGGAGGAACTGGTAAGTATGATTAAATACGTGAGGTACCACAATGAAATATCCGATAACGACCTGATGAAACTCAGCCGGCTCATTGATCAATTCAATAAACAATCCAGGATATGATGGAACAAACAGAACCTGTTTTCAGCACCCGCACTGATCTTTCGGCATTGAACGACGCTGTTTATAAAATACGCAGCGAAATAGCAAAGGTGATAGTGGGTCAGGCACAAATGGTGGATTTATTGCTGGCAGGTATATTAAGCGGCGGCCATGTACTGATAGAAGGCGTGCCGGGTGTAGCCAAAACATTAACGGCAAAGCTGCTTGCCAAAAGCCTTGATGTGCCTTTTTCACGCATACAGTTTACGCCCGACTTAATGCCCAGCGATGTATTGGGTACATCAGTCTTTAATCCGAGAGATGCAGGCTTCGAGTTCAGACCAGGCCCTATTTTCAGCAGTGTTGTTTTAATAGATGAAATCAACAGGGCGCCTGCAAAAACACAGGCTGCATTGTTTGAAGTAATGGAAGAAAGACAGGTAACGGTTGACGGAAAGACCAACCTCATGAGTAAACCTTTTATGGTGATAGCCACACAAAACCCCGTTGAACACGAAGGCACATACCGGCTGCCTGAAGCGCAGCTTGACCGTTTTATTTTTAAAATAAATGTGCCCTATCCGACAACTGAAGAGGAAGTAAAAATTTTATCCGGCCATCACCAGCTAAAGCAGGATTCGCAGCTGGATAAAATAGAGAAAGTACTTACAGCCTCGCAGATTGAAAACCTGCAGCAGCAGATCAGGCAGCTTCATGTAGAGGAAAAACTGCTTCAGTTTATTGCAAAACTGGTAACGGAAACACGCAGCAACAAATCTATTTTCCTTGGTGCGTCGCCCCGAGCATCCATTGCCATACTCAATGCATCAAAAGCCATTGCAGCCATGCACTCAAGGGATTTTGTTACGCCTGATGATATTTTATTTGTAGTGCCTGCCGTGTTGCGGCACCGCATTGTATTAACACCTGAAAAAGAAATGGAAGGCATTGTTCCGGATGAAGTGATACAGCAAATGGTGCAGGGCCTTGAAATACCGCGTTAGTGAAAGCATTTTTTCAACGATACTGGAAACCTTTGTTTTTTACCACCCGGTTCTTTTTTTTACTGGCGGCGGTGGTAATATTGTTTGTATTGTCATTCTTCTTTCCCTGGATGGAAATGGTGCCGGTGCTTACTCTCACTGCAGCTGCATTAACGGCGGTGCTGGATTACCTTGTTTTATTTTCACGTAAAGAGGGGCTTTTTGCACGCCGCACCACACCGGAAAGATTAAGCAATGGCGATGAAAATGATTTGCTGCTTTATCTTGAAAACCGCTATGGCTTCCCGGTAAGGGTTGGCATTATCGATGAAATCCCCTTTCAGTTTCAGAAAAGGGATTTGTGGTTTAAAACAAGCCTCGGCGTTAAACAACAAAAACAGTTGCGGTATAAGCTCCGGCCAACAAAAAGGGGTGAGTATGATTTCGGGAAGGTGAATGTATTTGTTAAGAGCCCCTTCAGCCTTATTATGCGGCGTTACAGGTTTAATGAAGAAAGAATGGCCCCTGTTTATCCATCTTACCTGCAGATGCGCAAATACCAGCTGATGGCCATCAGCAACAGGCTTACAGAAATTGGCATAAAAAAGATAAGACGCATCGGCCACTCCATGGAGTTTGAACAAATCAAAGAGTATGTAAAAGGAGATGATTTCAGGACGATTAACTGGAAGGCTACTGCACGGAAAAGCCAGTTGATGATAAACGCTTTTACGGATGAAAAAAGCCAGCAGATTTATTGTGTAATTGACAAAAGCAGGGTAATGAAAATGCCCTTTGAAGGATTGAGCCTGCTGGATTATGCCATCAACGCCTCGCTTGTACTGAGTAATGTTGCATTGTTAAAACAGGACAAAGCAGGGTTGATAACTTTTGCAGAACAAATCGGCAGTTTTCTTCCGGCCAACCGGAAGGCCACGCAGATGAATGCCATTCTTGAAGTGTTGTATAAGCAAAAGACCCGTTATCTTGAAAGTGATTATGAGAGACTGTATGGACTGATCCGCACAAGAATAACCCAGCGCAGTTTGATTGTACTGTTTACCAATTTTGAATCCATGTCGGCGCTGCAACGGCAGTTAAAGTTCCTGCGGAAAATTTCACAGAACCATTTGGTGCTGGTGGTGTTTTTTGAAAACACAGAATTAAAGCAGCTGTTAGATTCACCTGCAAACAACCTTGAAGCCGTTTATACCAAAACCATTGCAGAAAAATTTGCCTACGAAAAAAAGATGATCGTAAAAGAATTGCAGAAGCATGGTGTGCTTTCTATCCTTACCGCCCCGCAGCATGTAACTGTAAATACCGTGAACAAGTATCTTGAGTTAAAGGCAAGGCAGGCGATTTGAGGGGGAGGTGGGAAGTAGGAAGTAGGAAGTAAGAGGTAGGAAGTAGGAAGTAGGAAGTAAGAGGTGGGAAGTAGGAAGTAAGAAGTAGGAAGTAAGAAGTAGGAAGTAGGATCCCTGCACTAACCTGCAACTTGTAACTTGTAACCTTTATTCTCTATTTCCCTGAATTATTTCCTTCTTTAATCATATAATATACACAGGTGGTAAAAAAATCCCTTGCATAAGGCAGGGCTGATATAAAACCAAATTGTTTTCTGGGCTTTACGCGGAATTTGTATTCATAAATGGGGTTGATGAGGTAAAATTGTTTTTTGGGTATGCTGTAACCCGATTGTTTTACGATGCGTTCAAACCTTTCGATAGAAATGCCGGTGTCTTTTGTTTCCATCAGTTCGTTAATGATAGCCGGGTGTTCGCCAAACAATTTTAATATGCCCCTGTAAAGGGGTTTAGGCAGCAAATGAAAATACGGCAGCACGGATAACAATTTGCTGCTGCACACCTGCTGGTGCCCGCCATGCGGCATGTACCATGGAGGAAAACCGAAATAAACATGGCCACCCGGCTTCAGGAATTTTTTTAAATAAGGAATGAATTTTTCCTGCCCGGGTATGTGTTCAATTACATCTTTAAGGATAATCAGGTCAAACTGCCCTTGGTACTTTAGTAACGCTTCTTCTTCGTATATATCCTGGTTAACGATTTCCGCCTGGTTCTTCTCAATATAATGTGCAAGCAATTCCCTTGCATAACCAGATTTTAATTCATCCAGTTCAATACCGGTGCACGTGCAGCCCTTTTCAAGAATGGGTATCAAAACCCCGCCTTCGCCGCAACCTATGTCCAGAATTTTTTTATCTGCTGTTAATGGTAAAACGGATTCAATGAAGGGCAATACATAATGACGGGCATTATCAACCTGCTGCTGGTACCTTATTTTATAATCCTTATGTTGTATTAATGTCATATGTTTTAAGAAGGGCTGAAATTATTTTTTACTGCTCTGCCACCATTGGTGCCTGCACCAGCGGTAATATTAAATAAAGGGCTAAAATAATTTTTCATTTTCGTATTGAAGAAATTTATGCCATTACATTTGCAAAAATCTTACAAATTGGAAACAGCCGCATGGCAGCAGGAATTTGCAGAAGGAAAGGTTTTGCTGCTGAACAAGCCTTTGCACTGGACATCATTTGATGTGGTTAAGAAAATCCGGGGGCTTATCCGCATCAGTAAAGTGGGCCATGCCGGTACGCTTGACCCGCTGGCTACAGGTTTGCTGATTTTGTGCACAGGTAAGTTTACAAAAAAGATAAATGAATACATGGCACAGGAAAAGGAATATACCGGGAGCTTTACCATTGGGGCAACAACACCAACATACGACCTGGAAAGCGAACCTTCAGATTTTAAAGCTTATGATAATATAACCCCTGAACTGATAAAAGAAACAGCTAAAAAATTTACAGGCACAATTGAGCAGGTTCCGCCCATACATTCCGCCATTAAAAAAGATGGCAGGCCCGCTTACCAGATGGCACGAAAAGGGCAGGAGGTGAGACTTGAACCCCGGAAAATATTTATAAAGGAATTTGAAATTACAGCCATTGAACTTCCCCGTATTGATTTCAGCGTAGTATGCAGCACCGGCACTTATATCAGGAGCCTTGCATACGATTTTGGCCAGGCCCTGGGATGCGGCGCCTACCTTTCTGCATTATGCCGTACACGGATAGGCGAATTTACACTTGAAAATGCGTTGACGCCACCGCAAATTGAGGAGCAGGTAAAAGAAATGAAAAGTACAGATCAGAAAGGATAACCGATTGCAAACTGGAACGTGGGTTTGTTCCATACACTTTTTACAAACCATCCGTTTTGTTTATCGGATGCAAAACGGGTTCCGGTTTTATCAGGCCCGTAACGGGGATCTTTTATCGGATGGCCAAGATCAAAACGGATAAGAAAATAACTGAAATCAATACGCAGCCCGTAACCCGCCGCTACGGCAAGGTCTTTATATAAATTGCCTAATTTAAATTCACCATTTGGTATTATACCATCCAGTGTATTCCTGTTCCAGATGTTGCCAAAATCAGTAAACAAAGCGCCGCGTAACCAGACACCGGCAATGGGAAAAAGGTTAAAGCGGTATTCAACATTTCCTTCCAGTTTTATATCTGCAAACTTGTCGTTGAACCTGCCCTGTACAACGGTATCAAGAAAAATATCCGATCCTATCCCTAATTTTCTGATCTGCCATGCCCGCAAACTGTTGGGCCCGCCGGCAAAATAACTTTTAAAGAATGGCAGCCTCACATCGCCTGTGTTACTTTTGGTTTGAAATGCATAACCATAACCGGCAAATGCACGGAATGCAAGCACGGATTTTCTCCATTGTATAAAATGCCTGTAATCGGCATCTAATTTTATAAAACGGAACAGGTTGGAAAATAATTTGTCTTTGCCTGATGCAGTGGTATCAGTAAGGGAATTAAAAATGCCTCCGAGTATAATACCGGATTGTTCGCTGAAAAGCCTGATAATATTTAGGTGGCCGGTATTTTTCCCCCATGATTTTGTATAGGTTTCACTTGCCCCTATTACAAAACCACTGTTAAATGAATAAGCCAGCAGGGGGTTATCTTCAATACTTTGTTTAAACAGCACATCCTGTTTAACGTTGTTGTATTCAAGGTTGGGAAATTTGATTTGCCATGTGACATTGGGTTTGGGTTTCCATTCGTGGCCGATAAACGTATTAAACGTGGCTGAGCGGTAAAACTGGAAACGGTCAATAAAAGAAATATCGGCGGAAACAATTGTTTTTGCATTCCGGTACCTTATCTCTTCTTTTAGTGGCAGGAGAGACCAGGGAATTGTAACGCGGTTGGTTAATGTAATCTCATTACTGAGTATCTGGCTGAAGTTGTTAAACTCAATACCTGTCCTCAGGCTGTTCTCCAGCTGAATGGCTTTGCCTGCAATATTCCTGTTGCGGAGCGTAAAGTTTACGGCAAGCCCCACTTTACCGCTGCCGAACTGCGCCAGTTGGGTTGAATTGAGTATGCTGCTGCCTTCAAGCTCCACATTAAAATATTGCCTTTTTGCAGGAATAAGCCTCAGCAGGTAATTTACTTTTTGCAAACTGTCAGCAGTTCTTGATAACAGGTTGATGTTTTGCCATGCACCCAGCCGGTTGAAATTATTCAGTGTCTGGCTGTATTTCTTTTCTGAATATAGCTCCCCCGGTTTTAATTCAATCTGTTTTGCTACAAAAGCCGGGTCAAAAAGGTTTTCAGCGCTTACTATCCTGTAACCGTTTATCCAGGTATGTGTGGTGTCTTTTACCGGGAGGATATCCCCGTCCCTCACATCGGGATAAACAACAAATTCGCCTATGCTGTACTGTTTTAAGCGGGTACTGTCAGCCACCGGCTGCTGTTTAATATAAACGTCAATAGTTGGGTTGTCCTTTTTCTTTTGTATTTCCGCCAGTTTCCTGATGTATTCAAAAGGCTCAATATTGGGGTCAATCAGTTCCTCGATGGTTGAATCGCCTTCGGCAATAATTTCATTTCGTGTAATTTTCTGGTAGCCCGAATTCCTGAAAATATCGGTGAGGCGGTACAATTCCTGTTCAACCCTGTTGTAATCAAAAGGTTCCCCTTTTTTAAGCAGCGAACCCTGTTTTGACTGCAATGCAAGCCGCTGAAGGTTAGAATCAGAAAGGTCGTATGCAATGGAATCAATCCTGTACATGGCGCCTGTAACTACGTTATAACTGACTTTTACCCTCAATTGATTGCCTTCAGTTTGGGTGCTGGTGTCGTATGTTACCAGCCCCCGCCTGTATCCTTTATTCAGCAACAGGTTTGTCATGTTTATGACTGACTGTTTGATAAAATTGGTATCGTAACGTGGCGGGTTTTTAAGAACGTGTATGAGAAAAACGATATCCTTGCCTCTCGGTAACACACTGTCCTCAATCTGGCCTTTCAGATCATCCCGCAGTTCATCTCTTTTTTCTTTACCAATATCCCCTTTTATATTTATAGTATTTTCGAATATAAACGGCCGGCCGGGCTGGTATTTTTTTACAATGGTGCAGGAAGAAAAAATCAGGGAAAACAGAAGATAATAACCCGGAAGATGAAAGTATTTTATTTTTATTGCTTTTTTAAGGGGCATAAATGAAGGTAGCCAATGCTTGGTAAAATGCAGGTCAAATATATCCAAAGTTTATACCAGAAAAAATTCAGGGATGAACATGGTGTTTTCATTGCCGAAGGCCCGAAACTGTTACATGAAATCCTTATTCATCACCCGCATTTAATAGATAAAGTTTATGTGTTGCAGGATTGGGCTGGGCGGCATAAAGAATTGTTAAGTTCACTGGATAAGGATAAACTTGCTGTAATAACAGAACCGGAACTAAAAAAAATCTCATCGCTCAGTACCCCAAACGAAGCGCTTGCCGTAGTAAGAAAAAAAGAAGCCCCTTCAGCTGTGCAGCCGCTTGGCAAAATAAGTTTGCTGCTAGATGGTATCCGGGACCCCGGCAACATGGGCACCATGCTGCGTATTGCAGACTGGTTTGGTATTGCCTGTGTTATTTGCAGTAAAGATTGCGCTGATGTGTACAATCCTAAAGTAATACAGGCATCAATGGGCAGTTTTTTAAGGGTGGATGTGATGTATGCGGACTTAACCCAATTTATACTGCAGCACAGGGATGTGCCTGTGTTTGCAGCTACACTGGATGGCGAAAGTATTTATGAACTGAAACAGCCTGAAGAAGTTTTGCTCGTTATAGGTAACGAATCAAAGGGGATAAGGGATGAAGTTTTACAGCTTGCTTCAAAAAAAATAACCATTCCTGCAAGGGGCGGTGCAGAATCGCTGAATGCTGCCGTGGCTGCGGGTATCATACTTTCGCATATGGTGCCGCATACTGTCAAAACCTGAATGTTATTGCCTGCCTGTTCATTCCGGATTTTCTTATGCCGTTTTGTTTTTAGAATAGACCTCCTGCAAAATCGTTTTTGTCATTTCGACGAAGGAGAAATCTATTGATAATTTTAAATGGATGCCTCATTCTTCGGCATGAGAAACCACTTTTTATGCAATAGGAAAACGATTTATGCAGGAGGTCTAATATACTATGGCGATAAACTCAGTTCGCAAAACCAGTAATTCTCATGCATTAATTTATTCCCCGGTTTAACAAATATTGGGTTTGAAAACAAAGGGCAATTGAGAACAAGGGTGTGAAATTCGCCGTTTTCCCCGCATACATCAATGCCCATTTCATTCAGCTCATTGATTACTTCATAATTGAGGAGTTTGCCGATGAAACGTTCACCCATCTGCGCATTGCAGCTTACAATCATGGTGTCTATTCCTTCTTCAAGCATGCGCATCACAAGACTGTAACGGTCCTCTTTCCACAAAGGCAATAGCGCAGTTAAGCCTGCTGCCGTACAAACTTTTTCTTCCCAGTCCCGGTGGGCCTGCAGGTCAATATCCCCAAACACGGCATGGGTAAGCTGGTATTTTTCTTTCAGTTCCTTTAATGCAGCGGTAAACTTTGTTTCATACTCCTGCCACGAAGAAGATATGAGATGAAGAGGCAAACCGGCAACCCTTGCCTGTTCTTTAAGAATTTCTGCAGGTATGCCATGAGAACGTGAAATCTTTCCTTCTTCGTTCAATACATTTAATAACACTTTGGGCTGATAGCCTTCAGCTTTTGCCTGCATCAGTGCATAGCAACTGTCCTTTCCGCCGCTCCAGGAACATAAGAGGTTGTATGGTGAATTGTGAACGGGCAATGGTGAATGAGTTGGTTAATTGGTTTATCGGTTAATTAGTTTATCAGTTAATTGGTTTGAAGGTTTATCAGGTATAGCTGTTTTTTAATTTTTACTTTTGATTTTTATTTGGTTCTTGTTTTTTGCTTCTTGCCATTTGCCCCTTGTCCCTTTACTCTTTCTCCCTCTCATATCCCTTGTCTTCTTCCAGGTTCATTCCATCTGCAGCCGCAGTAGCCAGTTCGTCACAACGGTTGTTAAAAGGATTTTCGGCATGGCCTTTTACCCATACAAAGCGTATGTGCTGGTCTTTTCCCAGTTCATGATAATGCATCCAGAGGTCACGGTTTTTTTTGCCACCTTTAAAATTGGTCTTTATCCAGTTTGCAAGCCAGCCTTCGGTAATAGCTTTTACTACATACTGGCTGTCCGAATAAATAACAATATCAAGACCTTTCCTGTTGAGTTGTTCGAGACCGGCAATTACTGACATCAGTTCCATGCGGTTGTTGGTGGTTTTGCGATAGCCTTTTGACAATTCTTTTTTTACGCCCTTCCATATCAGGATGGTGCCGTATCCGCCTTTCCCAGGGTTTCCCCTTGAAGAACCATCTGTGTAAATGGTAAGACCCTTTTCATTCAGCATATCATATTTCAATTTCGCCTTTAAGGTACAATACAGCATGGCCGCTCATTAAAACCCTGTCGCCTTTTAATTCGCAATCAAGCCAGCCTTTGCGTTTGGACAATTGTATTGCTGAAAAAATGTTCTTTCCGGTTTTCTCATGCCAGTATGCAGTAAGCAAACAATGTGCAGAACCTGTCACAGGGTCTTCATCAATTCCTGATTGCGGGAAAAAACAACGTGAAACAAAATCTGCATCATTGCCCGCCGCTGTTGCAACAACACCCCGTGAAGGTATTGTTGAAAGGATCCTGAAATCCGGATCAAGCATTTCAACCTGCTGCTGATTATTCAATTCAACGAGGTAGTCGAATCTGCCCCTTACCACAATAGCCGGCTGAATTTTCAATCCTTCAAAAATTGCATGTGGCGGTTCAGCCACTGCCTTATATTCATCTTTTGGAAAGTTAAGGGTGAATTTGCCGTTTTTTTGTTTGCTTACTTCAAGCCAGCCGCTTTTTGAATTAAACCGTATAACAGGTTTATTGTAGCCGAGTACATTGAAATATACAAATGCAGAAGCCAGCGTGGCATGGCCGCATAAGTCCACTTCAACAGTTGGTGTAAACCAGCGGATATAAAAGTCATTTCCTTCAGGAGCCACAAATGCAGTTTCGGCCAGGTTATTTTCCATTGCTATCTGCTGCATGGCTTCGTCGGGCAACCATTGCTTCAACGGACATACGGCAGCCGGGTTTCCTTTAAAAACTTCTGATGCAAATGCATCAACCTGGTAAATGGGTAATGTGGCCATAGTTAAAACGAAATTACAGGTCTTTCATAAGTCACCTGCTTTATTTCTTTGCAATGAGGATTCATGTAAAGATTGTCAAGCGAAATGTATTCCAGTGCATATGCCTCTTTATCTGACTTAAAAATCCTGGTATCCAGTGCCCTTTTCAGGTATTTGTCCATTATTTTTTTTTTCATTCCGCCTGCTTGTACCTGAATTCTTCCTGATGTGGCCCGGTATAATGATTTTGCAACCAGTTCTGCACAATACATTTTGTCATCTGTTCCAAGGTCAAATGACATATCAAACGGCAACCTGTTTTTATAATTAACAAGAAAAATATTTTTCAGGTTTTCAAGCGCAGCAGTATCCATATTGTACCGGTAAATACCAAAACCATAATTGTTTACAGGATTGCAGAATGAGTCCAGCAGGTCACGGCGCATTTTTTCATCGGGATTAAAATCCCCGGCCATGTTATGGTAAACATAAATCCTGCCACTGTCTGTAAATGCCATTCCGCAATGTGAATAGGTTTTGTCTTTAAAGTTGAGTTCAACCAATATTCCGCTGATGTAATCATTGCCTGTTCTTACAATAAGGTCGCCATCTTTGATCAGCGGGCGGGTTTCTTCAATTTTTTGCCTTTCTTTTTGCACTGCATCCATCTCATGCACTGCCTGATCTTTTTTACCATTGCATGATATCATCATCAGGAGAGACAACAGCGAAAGGAAATTCAATGCCCTCATAAATTTTTCTATAAAAAAACCAACCCTGAAAAAATCAAAGCTGGTTAAATTAAAACGGTTCAAAAAATCAGTTTGCTTTCAGTTCAAAATCATCAACGCCTATATAATTTGAATTTGCCCCGGCAGGCCCACCGTTGGTTACATAATACCTGAACCCGATACGGGCTTTGCTTCTTTGCTTGCTGTCAACACCAATTACCGTCCACTCAAATTTTGTCCATACCGTGGGGTAACCGGTAGTGGTAAGGTCTTTGTTGATGTCGAATAAAAGCTGTTTGAAATCACCAATAGAATTTTCCGTATCCCCCACATTTGTTCCGTCACCGGTAAGGTTGGCATATACCTGCAACCGGTCAGGGTAATCAACCGGCGGGTCGCCTGTTCTTGTCCAGAAAGAAATCACATCACCATTTTTAATATTAAGCACAGGGGTAATCAGCCAGCAGCTTAATGTAGCGCTGTCTTCTCCGCAAGTATACTCAACATAGGCATATTCTGCAGCACTTGCTTTATATGAATGTGCGGGGATACCTGTAAAACCCCCTCCTTTGCCTGTACCATATATCCCCTGCCTCCATGTGCTTGTACCTAAAGGCCTGCTGTTGTTAATAGCAAGCCATCCTTTGTTTATAACATTTTCAAGTGTATCAAATTCTTCTTTGTATGAATAATCGGGCGGAGGTGCAGCCGGTGTTTCTTCTTTTTCGCAGGCATTGAACAATGCCATAATGGTAAAAAGAAGAACAACTGAAATGAAAATATAGCAGGCACGTATCATATTATGGTTTGGCATGTTTAAAATTATTTTGCACTGATGTAGTTCACCTGGTCAATCCCTACCGAACTGCCCCTTCCGTTATTGCCTGCATTCTCTACAAAATACCTGAAGGCAAAACGGCCTTTGGTGGGTTTGTTTAATCCTGATAATGTTATTTCAAAACGTGTCCACCGGTGAGGGTATGCATTGCGTACATCAGCATTGTTGGCAACAAAAGCATTGTATGAAAATTCTTTGTAGTTGGGGTTGATGTCGTAAGCAATAATGGTAAAATCGCCAGCATCGGCCCCGAGGCCCACATTCAGTTCCTGATTAAGCGGATTGATGCGCACCTGTAAGCGGTTGGCAAAATCTGTAGAGTCTGCACCAAAAGCATACAATTGGGTACGTGTATAGAAAATGATCTTATCTCCGTCTTTCATAATCATTGGCGGCGAAACCGCCCAGTTGCTGATGATGCCAGTGCCGGAAGAAGTAGAATTGTAATCTGCCCATAAATAACCGCTGCTGGTGGAACGTGATGAATAAGGGCCGAAAGGGGGTGGCGAAGCGGGGTTACTCCAGTTGCTGGGGCCAATATCAACACTCCTGTTTAAAAACCTCCAGCCCCGGTTGTATGCAGCCAGCGCTGTATCAAATTCTTCGGTAAAAGACTGGTCGGGAACAAAATTTTGCCGGGCAAGAAATTCATCCCTGTCATCAACACAGGATTGCAGAACGGATAAAGAAAGCAAAACAAAAAAAACAAATATTCCAGGGGCAAATTTTCTCATATCACTTTTTTGTTGTTTCGGTAATGGTGAAATTAGGCAATTTTTCTGTGTGCTTATTCAAGCCCGTAGTTTTAGTAATGAATCGGTATGAGTTTTTTCCCACGAAGACTCAAAGACACGAAACAACACTAAGTATTCTTTTTGGTCCTCCTTTGTGACTTCGTGCCTTTGTGGCACAACTTAAATCCTTTTTGAAACTTACCCATATCTGTAATTTAAACCTGGAATACTCCAACTTTTAAATCTGTTGTTAACGGTGCATGATTGGCTGCCGCTATGCCTTCAGCAATTATTGTTCTTGTTTCTGCCGGGTCAATAATGTTATCCACCCAAAGCCTTGCAGCTGCATAATAAGGGGTGGTTTGGCTGTTGTAACGTTGCATAATGTGGTCGAGCAATTTTTTTTCTTCTTCTGCAGGCACTTCCTTTCCTTTTGCTTTCATGGCGGCAACCTGTATCTGCAATAAAGTTTTGGCGGCCTGTTCGCCGCCCATTACAGCAATCTTGGCTGTTGGCCATGCATAAATAAAACGGGGGTCATAAGCTTTGCCGCACATGGCATAGTTTCCTGCACCATAAGAGTTGCCAATAATAACAGTGATCTTCGGTACTACTGAATTGGCGACAGCATTCACCATTTTTGCGCCGTCTTTAATAATGCCGGCATGTTCGCTCCTTGAACCCACCATAAAACCGGTTACATCCTGTAAAAAAACCAATGGTATCCTTTTCTGGTTGCAATTGAGAATAAACCTTGCAGCTTTATCAGCGCTGTCGTTATAAATAACGCCACCCATCTGCATTTCACCGGCGTCTGACCGTCCCGGTCTGACGCTTTTTTTTGCTTTTACCACCAGCCGCTGGTTGGCAACAATTCCCACTGCCCAGCCTTCAATGCGGGCATAACCACATAAGATGGATTTACCATAATCCTGTTTAAACTGGTCAAAGTCTGAATCATCTACAATCCTCTCAATGATCTCAAGCATGTCATAGGGTTTCGTTGAATCTGATGGCAGGATGCCATACAACTCAGCAGGATTTTTCTTCGGGGGTTTGGCGGCCATACGGTCAAAGCCTGCTTTTTCTTTTTCGCCAATCTTGCTTACCAGTTTCTTTATTTCATCAAGACATTCCTGCTCCGTTTTAAATTTATAATCTGCAATGCCTGAAATTTCGGTATGCGTTACTGCCCCGCCAAGCGTTTCAGCATCTATATCTTCGCCAATAGCGGCTTTAACAAGGTAAGGCCCTGCAAGAAAAATTGAACCGTTGCCTTCCACCATTAATGTTTCATCGCTCATGATTGGTAAATAAGCGCCGCCTGCCACACATGCCCCCATTACCGCTGCAATTTGTGTAATGCCCATGGCGCTCATCCTTGCATTGTTGCGGAATATTCTTCCGAAATGTTCCTTATCCGGAAAAATTTCGTCCTGCATCGGAAGAAATACGCCGGCGCTGTCAACAAGGTAAATTACCGGGAGCCGGTTTTCCATTGCAATTTCCTGCAGCCGTAAATTCTTTTTTCCGGTTATGGGAAACCATGCCCCCGCTTTTACGGTCTGGTCATTGGCAACAATCACACATTGCTTCCCGCTTATGTATCCCACCCCGCCAACAGTACCACCCGCCGGGCAGCCTCCCTGTTCTTCATACATGCCATCTCCGGCAAAAACGCCTATTTCTATAAAAGGCTTATCACTGTCACACAAATATTGAATACGCTCCCTTGCGGTGAGCTTATTTTTTTCTCTTTGTTTTTCTATTGCTTTTTTCCCGCCGCCCAAAGAAACCTTATCCAGTTTTTTCCGCATTTCAGAAAGCTTCAGCTTCATGCTGTCTTCATTCCTGTTAAACTCAATGTTCATGCAGTATGCATTTTTATCATGCAATATAACAACTCATTTCATGGCCTGCTTATTTCTTTGTGTACAGTTAATTTCAGCAGGCTGTTCATGAACAAAAAATCCTTTGTAGATTTAATTTTAAAACGATTGTTTATGGGCCGTTACCAGGAAAATAATATCCCCAATAGTTTTGATGCCATTGTTATCGGATCGGGTATCAGCGGGGGATGGGCAGCAAAAGAACTTTGCGATCACGGTTTAAAAACCCTTGTTCTTGAAAGGGGCAGGGATGTGAGGCATATTAAAGATTATCCCACCACCACAATGGATCCCTGGGAATTTAAACACCGTGGCCGGTTAACATCACAACTGGCAAAGGAAAACCCCATTGCCGACAGGTGCTATGCTTTTGATGAAGCCACACAGCATTTTTTTGTAAAAGATAAAGAACATCCTTACATACAGGAAAAACCTTTCGACTGGATACGCGGTTACCAGGTAGGCGGCAAATCATTAATATGGGCAAGGCAAACCCAGCGCTGGAGCCGTTTTGAATTTGAAGCCCCCGCAAGAGATGGTTTTGCAGTTGACTGGCCCATCCGTTACAATGACATTGCACCGTGGTACAGCCATGTAGAAAAATTTGCGGGCATCAGTGGTAATAAAGACGGTTTGGAAACTTTACCGGATGGAGAGTTTCTGCCACCATGGGAAATAAACTGCCCTGAAAAACACATTCAGCAAAAGATACATGAGAATTATAAAGGCCGGACTGTAATACAGGGCCGTTGTGCCCATCTTACTAAACCCAATCCCATTCATATAGAACAGGGCCGTGGCCAGTGCCAGGCACGTAATATCTGTTACAGGGGTTGCCCCTTTGGCGGTTATTTCAGTTCCAACTCAACTACATTGCCATGGGCGGAAAAAACAGGCAATCTTACATTAAGGCCACATTCAGTTGTTCATTCTATAATTTACGATGATAAAAAAAGTAAAGCGGTAGGTGTAAGGGTGATTGATGCAAATACCAAACAGGCCATTGAATATTTTGCAAAGGTCATTTTTGTAAATGCAGCCTGTTTAAACTCAAACCTTATCCTGCTCAATTCAACTTCTAACCGTTTCCCCAATGGGTTTGGTAACGACAATGATTTACTTGGTAAATACATCGCCTTTCATGATTACCGGGGAAATATCACAGCATCCCTTGAGGGTTTTGAAGATAAATATGATTATGGCAGGAGGCCTACTGCAGCCATGTTGCCCAGTTTCAGAAATGTTTACAAACAGGAAATGGATTTTCTGAGAGGTTACATGGTACATTACAGTGCCAGCAGGCCCGGCTGGCAGCAGGGTTATGGTAAAGAAGGCGTGGGAGAAGAACTCAAGAATGCTTTGCTTGAACCGGGTACATGGAGTATTTACATGATGATGCAGGGCGAAACCATCCCCAATGAAAAGAACCATGTAAGGTTAAGCAAAGACCAGAAAGACGATTGGGACATACCATTACTGGTTACTTCGGTTGATTACCAGGAGAACGACAATAAAATAATGAAAGATTTTTTAGAGCAGGGATCAGAAATGCTGGACAAAGCCGGTTGCAAAAACATCCATGCTTACGATAACGGCCGGGTGCCCGGTAATGATATCCATGAAATGGGTGGCGTAAGAATGGGGCATGACCCGAAAACTTCCTTGCTCAACAAATGGAACCAGTTTCACAATTGTAAAAATGTGTTTGTAACCGATGGCGCCTGCATGACAAGTACAGGTAACCAGAACCCTTCGCTTACGTTTATGGCGCTTACGGCAAGAGCGGCTAACCATGCTGTGGAAGAATTGAAAAAAGGAAACCTGTAAGATAATTTTTAAAGAACCGTTTATGAAATTTTTGCTGCATCATAAAATCATCCGGTATGCAGCAGTTCCTGCTGTATTTTTTCTTTTTTTCTCTTCAGCTTTTGCACAAACTGACACTGCTTTTTGTTTTAATTCTTTTGACGGTACAAAGATTTATTATGAAGTAAAAGGCAAAGGCAAACCCGTACTGCTTGTTCATGGGTTTATTGTAAACAGCCAGTCGTGGAAGCGGACTGTTTTGTATAATGACCTGCTGAACCTGGGATATAAAGTCATTATACCTGATTTACGGGGAAACGGAAAATCAGACAAGCCCCATCAGCCTGAGGCATACGAAAACGATGCGGAGGCAAAAGACATCATGCAGTTGATGAAATTGTTAAAGATAAAAAGATATACAGTCGTGGGATATTCCCGCGGTTCTATTATCGCTTCAAGGTTGCTGCTGCTGGATAAAAGGGTAACAGCCGCTGCATTGGGCGGAATGGGCGACGGATTTACTGATGCCAATTGGCCAAGAAGGCAAATGTTTTACCGTGCATTGATGAACGAGCCCGTAAAAGAACTGGAAGCAATGGTGAAATATGTAAAAGACTCAGGCCTTGATCAGCTGGCTCTGGCTTATTTGCAAAAAGGCCAGCCATCCGCATCCCCTCAGGAATTGGGTAAGCTGAAAAAACCTGTGCTGGTAATATGCGGCGATAATGATCCTGATAATGGTTCTCCTGATTCACTGGCAAAGATGATCCCCTCTGCTGTATTAATGAAAGTTCCGGGAGACCACAGCACCACATTAAGGTCTGTTGCATTTTCATCAGCAGTGGTTTCTTTTCTTTACGAAAAAAATAAATAAGCCTCATGATTGTTGTTGCGGGAAGTTCCAATACCGATATGGTGGTTAAAACAAATCGTTTTCCGCAAGCAGGTGAAACCATCCTTGGTGGTGAATTTTTTATGTTCTCGGGAGGTAAAGGCGCTAACCAGGCTGTTGCAGCAGCAAGGCTCGGATCAAAGGTTGCTTTTATCAGCAAAACGGGCAATGATATTTTCGGAAAGCAGGCGGTTGAAGGTTATAAAAGGGAGTCAATTGATACCCGTTTTATTTTTACAGATGAACAACTGGCTTCGGGAACAGCTTTGATTACTGTAAATAATGAAGGACAAAATACAATTGTAGTAGCACCGGGGGCCAACTACAGTTTGAATATTGACGACATTGATAAAGCCGGAGCCGTAATTGATGAAGCGGATATTATTCTTGTGCAGCTTGAAATTCCTTTGCCGGTAGTTGAATATGTTATTGGGGTGGCTGCAAAAAAAAGCAAAAGGGTAATATTAAATCCGGCGCCGGCACAATTGCTTGCGGAAAAAATTTATTCACAATTGTATGCTATTACACCCAATGAAACCGAAGCGGAAATACTGACGGGTGTAAAAGTGACTGACAGGAATTCCGCAGCAAAAGCGGTTAAGAAATTTATTGAAAGGGGAATGAAGAACATCATTATTACAATGGGGCAGGCAGGCGCTTACCTTTATACCAATGAGTTTGAAGGCATGATTGAGGCGCCGGTGGTGAAGGCCGTTGATACGACAGCTGCAGGAGATGTTTTTAATGGCTCACTGGCTGCAGCGCTGGAAAAAGGGATGCAATGGGAAGATGCGGCATCGTTTGCATGCAGGGCGGCATCAGTATCTGTAACTAAAATGGGCGCCCAGGCTTCTGCACCTTTCCTGCATGAACTTGTATGATTGAAAATATTTTTTACAGTTATAGTACAGGCACATGTTCATAATAGAAAATTA
>JANRKT010000175.1:0-4662 GCA_033763355.1 Chitinophagaceae bacterium
ATTGTTTTCCTTGTTAGCCTTTATACAAGTGCACAAAGCAACTCAGGAAAAATAGTTACCCGTTTTATCAACTCATCTTATTTGCAGAATACCGGCGGCGAAGACCCAAACCGAAAAATTTCAGTTTATCTTCCTCCCAACTATGAACAATCAACCCAACGCTACCCGGTAATTTATTACCTGCATGGCTTCATGGGTAAAGACAGTATCTATCCCAACATGAAAATGATACTGGATATGGCTATCAGCAAAGGAAAGATCAGGCCTTTTATTTTAGTGATAGCTGATCAATATACTTTGTTTGAAGGAAGTTTTTACAGCAATTCATCATTAACGGGTAACTGGTCTGACTTTACTGCAAAAGAACTGGTGGCCTACATGGATAAAAATTTCAGAACAATTTCCAGTCGTGATAGTCGGGGTATTGGAGGTCACTCTATGGGAGGATATGGTGCTTTAAAAATAGGCATGTTATATCCTGATGTTTTTAGCAGCGTATATGCGCTTAGTCCCGGTTTACTGGCATTTGTAAAAGAGTTTGGAGCCAACAGCAATTCATATAAAGAACTAGGCAAGATCAAAACGCAGGAAGAATTGAAAAGAACGTATTATCCAAAAGTAATAGCAGCAGTAGCAAGAGCATGGTCACCCAATCTTTCTAATCCGCCGTTTTATTTCGATCTCCCGTTTACCTATATTGGCGATAGTCTTGTTGTAAATAATGCTGTTGTAGAAAAGTGGAATCAGCATATGCCTGTTTACATGGTTGAAAAGTATGCAGATAACCTGAGAAAATTAAAAGCATTAAAACTGGATTGGGGAAGAAATGACGCAAGCCGTTTCCCGATTCAGTGTGGCATGTTTAGCCAGAAATTAGAAAATCTCGGTATTCAGCATTTTGCTGAAGAATATATCGGCGACCATGGTAATAAAATCTGGTCAACCGATGGCAGGGTACTGAATGATTTTTTACCTTTCTTCAATGACTATTTGAAATTTGAATAGTGATCTGATACGTTTTTAATTTACATTCATACTGTAAATAAGCAGGAGTAATATTCATCATTCTCCTGCTAAATCAAAACCATGCTTGCAGTTTTAGGCTTTGCTACCATAGTTGTCTTCCTGGCACTTATAATGCTGAAGCGGCTGTCTGTAATTACAGCATTGGTTATAATACCGGTTATATTTGGCCTGCTTGCCGGATTTAGTTTTCCTGACCTTGGCGAAATGGCTTTGGCAGGAATAAAACAAGTGGCGCCAACCGGCATTCTGTTAATGTTTGCCGTTTTATATTTTGCCACCATGCTCGATGCAGGATTGTTTGATCCTGTTATTGCCGTCATCATCCGTTCTGTAAAAGGCGATCCATTGAAAGTAATAATGGGCACTGCTATATTGACGATGATTGTTCATTTAGATGGTGATGGCACTGCTACATTCATGATTGTGTTATCGGCATTTCTTCCAATATACCGTCAGCTAAAAATAAATCGCCTCATTCTGCCGGGTATTGTGGCATTAAGTGTCGGGCCTTTGCACCTCGTACCCTGGTCAGGCACTTCTGCAAGAGCCATTTCTACGTTGAATTCTGATGCGGTTCATATCTTCAATCCTAATGTGCCCGCCATCATTGCGGGAATTGGCTGGGTTCTTTTTGTAGCCTATATGTTTGGTAAAAAAGAAAGAAAACGTTTGGGTGTAGTTCCTCTCGAATATAGCCACAAGGAAAACCTTACTGAAGAACAAAGAAGATTACGAAGACCCAAACTCATTTTAGTGAATGCCGTTCTCACATTACTGCTGATTTTTTTATTAATGACAGGTTGGGTGCCTGCACCCGTTTTATTTATTATGGCAGCGATTGTTGCATTGCTCATTAATTATCCACGTCTTCCTGATCAGCACAAGATTCTGAAAGCACATGGCGCCAATATTTTTTTGGTATCAAGCATGATCTTCGCTGCAGGAATTTTTTCAGGTATTCTTACCGGAAGTAAAATGATTGAAGCTATGGCCGCAGGTTTGGTGGATGTGATCCCGCAGCAACATGGTTCGCTTTTACCGGTGATTACTGCTGTCATCAGCATGCCTGCCAGTATATTTTTTACACCCGATGCTTATTATTTCGGAGTAGTTCCGGTGTTAAGCAATGCAGCAACGCAAATGGGTGTTGATCCGCTTGAAATAGGCAGGGCTTCATTATTGGGGCAAATGACAGTCGGATTCCCTCTTAGTCCGCTTACTGCTTCCACTTTCCTACTGATAGGATTAGCCGAAGTAGATTTAGGCGAACACCAAAAGTTTATCTTTAAATGGGCATGGGGCACAACCATTGTGATGACCATTGCAGCATTGTTAACTGGTTCAATACATTTATGAAAAAGAAAATCAGGATTGGTTGCGGAGCAGGTTTCTCCGGCGACAGGATAGAGCCAGCCGTTATTCTTGCGGAAAAAGGCCAATTGGATTACCTGGTGCTGGAATGTCTTGCAGAAAGAACGATTGCATTGGCACAAAAAAGAAAAATGCAGGATGCTAAAAAAGGGTATGACCCTTTGCTGGAAAGAAGAATTGAATCGTTGCTGCCGCTGTTGGTTAAAAACAATATCTGCCTTATCACCAATATGGGTGCCGCCAATCCCGTTGAAGCAGCAAGAAAGATCGTAGACATTGCCAAATCAAGAGGAATAAAAATAAAAGTGGCAGCTGTAACAGGTGATGATGTACTCGAAGAAATCAAACAACAAAGCAATGTCATAAAAGATATTGATAACAGCAAGCTGATAAGTGAATATGATATTGTTTCCGCCAATGCCTACATTGGAGTTGATGCTATTCTGCCAGCCATTCAATCCGGAGCAAATATTATTATCACCGGGAGAGTAGCTGATCCCTCTTTGTTTTTAGCACCAATTATACATGAGTTTGACTGGAAAACGGATGATTATGATTTGCTCGGTAAAGGAACGGTGACAGGTCATTTATTGGAATGTGCAGGTCAAGTTACAGGTGGTTATTTTGCTGACCCAATAAAAAAGCTGGTAGAAAATATGGATATTCTTGGACATCCATTTGCAGATGTTTTTGCTGATGGCACTTCTATCATCAGTAAAGTGGATGGCACCGGTGGCGTTGTTAACCTGCAAACAGCAAAAGAACAATTGTTATATGAAGTAGTCAATCCCTATGAATATTTTACTCCTGATGTGGTGGCTGATTTCACTTCAGTAAAATTAAAAGACTTAGGCAATGACAAGGTACATGTATCTGGCGGCGGTGGCAAAGCCAAACCATCAACTTACAAAGCAAGTGTAGGGTATAAAGCATTTTATCTCGGAGAAGGTGAAATTTCTTATGCCGGCCCTTCTGCTTATGAAAGAGCTGAGTTAGCGGGTAATATTGTTGAAAAGCGATTGAAGGATAAAGTTGAGGATATAAGAATTGATTATATCGGGCTAAACTCCATACATCGAAAGAATTTTTCCGAAATCAGAAATCGTATCCCGATAGCTATCGGGACCGAAATCCGTCTGCGTGTTGCTGGCAAATCGCAATCATCAACCGAAACTGCTTTAATTGGTGAAGAAGTGGAAGCCCTTTATACTAACGGTCCCGCTGGCGGAGGTGGTGTAAGAAAAAATGTAACCGAAGTTATCGGTATTGTATCAGTGCTGATTGACAGAAATAAAATTTCACCACAAATTACCATGTTTGAATCATGAAATTATATGACATAGCACATAGCCGGGCCGGAGACAAGGGAAATACTTTAACGCTTTCATTAATTCCTTACAACGAATCAGATTATGAGCTGCTGCTTTCAAAAGTAACAGTCAAAAAAGTAAAAGAGCACATGCAAGGAATTGTTTCCGGGGAAATCATACGCTATGAACTGCCGAATATATCTTCGTTGCTTTTTGTATGTCAAAACGCCTTACAGGGTGGAGTTACCACTTCGCTTGCAATAGATACACATGGTAAAGCTTTAAGCTATGCTTTATTAGAAATGGAAATAGAATAATGTATAAGGCAATTTTACAGTCAACAGATTAATAAACCAATGATGTATATTTAAATCATGAACCAGTTCATCCAGCAGGCATCTAAGTTCTCCTCCAATACAGCCATTATAGTTGACGATAAAAAATTTACTTATGATGAACTTTTGAAAGCATCTTCCCGGTTTGCATCTTTTCTTTTAGATGGTGAAAAAGATCTGCAGGAACAAAGAGTGGCTTTCATGGTGAATCCTGGTTTTGATTATGTAAAAGTACAATGGGCTATCTGGCGGGCAGGCGGCATTACCGTTCCGCTTTGTTTATCACATCCCCTACCCTCACTGGAATATGTAATAGAAGATACCGGCGCTTCCATTATCATCGTATCGCCGCAATATGAATCGCTTTTAAAAAATCTTACAGCAAAAAAAAACATCCGCTTCATTGTACTGAGTGAAAATATGCCTGATGAAGAAACGGAATTACCCAGAATAACCGCTGAACGACGTGCCATGATCTTGTACACCAGCGGCACCACTAATTTGCCTAAAGGTGTAGTAACCACTCATGCCAACCTGCAGGCGCAGATCACCACATTGGTTAATGCCTGGAAATGGACTTCTTCCGATCAGATCGTTTGTGTGTTGCCATTGCATCATGT
>JANRKT010000176.1:0-9796 GCA_033763355.1 Chitinophagaceae bacterium
AGTGGACCCTGCTGGGCTCGAACCAGCGACCCTCTGATTATGAGTCAGATGCTCTAACCTGCTGAGCTAAGGGTCCAATCCGCAGGAGCGGAGAAATATCTCTGAACAAAGATGATTGAAGAACTTCTTACACCATTACCCTTTTCACTTTTTAGCCCGGCAAAATTAGAGAAAAAAGAGACTGGTTGATAAAATAATCTGGTTATGGAGCCTATTCACATCCGGAAAATCACGGCACCATTTCTCCCACCGCAGCATTGTCCGCTTTTCCTTATACCCCCGAATATTCCATGAAGGCTTTAAAACATTTTTATTATACGTTAGGTGATAAAATATGGAGTAAATATGGTTTTACTGATGCTTTTAATGAAACACAAAACTGGTACGCAAAAAGCCATCTTGCTATAGATCAGGGCCCCATTATTGTAATGATAGAAAACTACAGGAGCGGGTTGTTGTGGAAACTGTTTATGAGCTGCCCCGAAATACAGAATGGTCTTAAGAAACTTGGCTTCAGCAGTCCGGGTATTAGCAAATAACAACAGGCAAGTACAAAATTTTCATTTGAAATAAATTCAGTTACATTACATACACAAACAGTATTTATCATGAGAAAAGAACTTTGCTTGCTTGCAGCATTTGTTTTGATTTTTATAAATCTCCCTGCACAAAATCCTTCTGATGTAAAAATGAATACTTTCATCAGCAGCCTGATGAAACAAATGACGGTTGATGAAAAAATTGGTCAGCTTAACCTTGTAACACCCGGATGGGGCATCCCGACAGGTTCTGTAGTAAGCAAGGGTGTGGAAGATAATATCCGCAAAGGCGCCGTGGGGGGATTGTTCGGCATTTATGGACCTGATAAAGTGAGGAAAGCGCAGGACCTTGCAGTAAAAGAAAGCCGTCTGCACATTCCGCTTATTTTTGGTTTGGATGTAATTCACGGCCACAAAACGATTTTTCCCATACCATTGGGTTTATCCTGCTCATGGGATATGAATGTGATTGAAAGAAGTGCACGTATTGCTGCAATGGAAGCTACCGCAGATGGATTGAACTGGGCCTTTTCACCCATGGTGGATATTGCCCGTGACCCCCGTTGGGGGCGTGTTGCAGAAGGGGCCGGGGAAGATCCTTATCTCGGTTCCCAAATAGCTAAAGCAATGGTAAAGGGTTACCAGGGAAACGACTTAAGTAAAGACAATACGCTGCTGGCCTGTGTAAAACATTTTGCATTATACGGTGCATCTGAAGCAGGAAGGGATTACAATACAGTTGACATGAGCCGCATCAGGATGTACAATGAATACCTGCCTCCTTATAAAGCTGCAATAAATGCCGGTGCCGGAAGCATCATGAGTTCTTTCAACGAAATTGATGGTGTTCCGGCAACAGGCAACAAATGGCTGATTACTGATCTTCTCCGCAGGCAATGGGGTTTTAAAGGTTTGGTGGTTTCTGATTATACTTCGGTAAATGAAATGATCAATCACGGCATGGGCAACCTGCAAACTGTTTCCGCACTGGCATTAAATGCTGGGCTTGACATGGATATGGTAGGCGAAGGATTCTTAACCACATTAAAAAAATCATTGCAGGAAGGAAAAGTAACTGCAAAACAAATTGACGATGCCTGCAGGCGGGTGCTGGAAGCAAAGTATAAACTGGGTTTGTTTGACGATCCTTACAGGTACATCAATGAATCAAGACCGGCCAAAGAAATTTTAACTGCAGACACAAGGACCATTGCAAGGGGCACAGCGGCACGTTCCATGGTGCTGCTGAAAAACGGCAATCAAACTTTGCCCCTGAAAAAATCAGGGACCATTGCATTAATCGGCCCACTGGCCAGTGACAAAACCAATATGCCGGGCACGTGGGCAGTTGCAGGCGACTGGCAGCAATCTGTAAGCGTAATGGAAGGCATAAAAAATGTTGCCGGCAGTGCCGTGAATATTCTTTATGCAAAAGGGGCCAACATTACAGATGATACCGTATTGGCTAAAAAAGTAAATGTATTTGGAACAAGAGTGGAGATTGATAAAAGGCCGCCTGCTGAAATGATTATGGAAGCCGTTGAAACAGCAAAAAAAGCCGATGTAGTAGTAGCTGTTTTGGGTGAAGCATCTGAAATGACAGGCGAAGCAGCCAGCCGAACCAGTTTAAACATTCCGGGTTCGCAAAGGGAGTTGCTAAAGGCATTGGTAAAAACAGGTAAGCCGGTTGTACTGGTTATTATGAGCGGAAGGCCATTGACGCTGGTAATGGAAAATGAAATTGCCACATCCATACTGCAGGCATGGCATCCTGGTACAGAAGCCGGCAATGCCGTGGCAGATGTGTTATTTGGCAATTACAACCCCGCCGGTAAGTTAAGCATGACGTTTCCGCGGAGTGTGGGGCAGGTGCCCGTTTATTACAACCACAAAAACACAGGCAGGCCGATGGACCCCAACAATAAATTTTCAACCAAATACCTCGATGAATCCAACGACCCGCTTTTTCCTTTTGGTTATGGCCTGAGCTATACTTCATTTTCTTACAGCAATATTTCACTCAGCAAAAATGAAATGAAGGCGGCCGAAACCATTACTGTTTCTGTTACCGTAACCAATACCGGCAATTTTGCCGGCGAAGAAGTGGTGCAGTTGTATGTAAGGGATATGGCCGCAAGCATAGCAAGGCCGGTTAAAGAACTGAAGTGCTTTCAGAAAATTTCATTAAGGGCCGGCGAATCAAAAACAATAAGCTTTAAACTTACCATTGAAGACCTTAAATTTTATAACAGCGATTTGAAATTTGTTGCAGAGCCGGGGGATTTTAAAGTATTCGTGGGTGGAAACAGCAGGGATGTAAAGGAAGCTGCTTTTAAATTGCTTTGATTAAAAGATAAAATTACAAACCCATTACCGGGAAGATATTAATCTTACGGGAAGCAAGGAAAAAGAATGATGGGTGTCATCGGAACGGCTATCCACTCAAACACGCTAAGGCTATGCGGAGAGACCTTGCCGGGGGAAAGTAGAACCGTTTGTTGGGCGCAGTGCTTCAGCGCCTGAGGTATTGCATGATGTCGTACCTGAACTCATAGCTTTTACTGCTACATAATCGACAGCTTGGCGAATCTACTATCATTTTTATTTGAAAACTTGATATTCGTTTCTCGTCAATAACAGAGTAATATTTGTCTCTAATTTGGTCTGCTAATAAGACAAAATTTTTGTAATCCTTTTTGACTTTCAGGGTTAGGTACAAACCCTCATTTGTTTGGTCGGAAACACTATATGAAAAAAGCCTTTCGGATTCAATATCATATCTCATGCTATCCACTTCTACAAGTTCATTCGATAAATCATAATGCCCGATAGAATCTCTATCAACTCTATACTTTATGAAAGAACGCCTGTCATTGCCCCAGCCCTCGTTTGCTTTAAATTTTACAGACCAGTATCCAATTAGCGTTATGTCAAGTGAGTTGGCATCTTTATTCAACGTGTCACTAAAGAAAATTTTCGAAATGATTAAAGCAAACGTATCTGAAAATATAATTGGAATGCTGTCTGTTGATATTTCCAGATAAATGGTGTCACAACTATATTCCCGAACTATCGGCATTTTACGCATTTGCTTAAATTCGATATTTTGACCTCTTATCATATATCGTTTAGCAATACTATCTTTAAATTTTGTCACACTGTATTTGCCGGTACAGACGTCGATGTATTTTGTATCATCAAAATCACATCTTGTATGCAAAATGATAATGATTGTCAGAAGTAAATGGGATATCTTATTTGAAGTCATAAGAATAAATTATAGACAGAAAGCCGCCTTTGGAATTGCGCCCAACGGGCGTATTTACTCTAAAATACACAACTAAAAAAATCAGTGCAAGAATTAAAACCCTTCTGCCGGGAGCTTTTATAAAAAATTAAATGTCTGATCTGAGTAGCGCAAATACAACTCTTCAATCCGGTGCTTTTGCCTTATGTATTTTTAAATAAACTCTGCCTATTTCTTCATCAACGTTTCAATCTGTTTGATGAGCGCAGCAAAATTTTCATATGCATTGTTATTCAAAACAATAAGGGTTTTCTTTTTATCAATATAGCGCACAATAATGGTTTTATACCCCGGGTTGTCGCCGGTATGGTAAACAATTTTGCCCGGTTCGGCATCGGGCCTTAATGTCCATCCAAAACCATAATTTGAGAAACTGCCATTGTTGAGTTTCATGGGGGTAAAGGCTTCATTGAGCGTTGATTGCTTTACAAGTTTATCCGTGTACAATGCATTGTCCCATTTCAGCAAATCTTCAGCAGCAGAGCTTACCCTTCCCGGGCCTTTTCTGTTTCCAAGCCAGATGGTATAATCTGAAGACGGAAATGAATCGGCCCTTATATATTTATTTCTCTCCTTTACATAAATATGCCCGATGGCAAAACGGGTTGTTCCTTTTTTTTCTTCAGAGCTTCTTATATTGGTACTTTTCATTTTCAACGGGTGAAATATCCATTGCCTGCACATTTCAATAAAATCCTTTCCCGCCGCTTTTTCGGCAATGCTGGCCAGCAGCAGGTAACCGGTATTGCTGTATTCGTATTTTTCTCCCGGTTCAAAAATTTTGGGCGGGGCATGTTTGTTCAGGTATGCTATGGCATCTGCATTGCCCGCCACTCTGGTTTTGTCCCAGTATTTGTCCATGATGTCCTGGTAATCGGGCAGGCCGCTTGTATGCGTAAGCAAATGACGGATGGTAATTCCTTTGTACGGAATGTCAAGATATTTTTCAACGGGGTCGTCATAATTCAGTTTTCCGCGTTCTTTCAGCATCATTATTATCATGGCTGTAAACTGCTTTGATACGGAAGCCAGTTCAAAAATGTCGTCTTTTTGCAAAGGCACCTTATCCGCAAATTCGCGGTAACCGAAAGCTTTGTGATAAACAGGTTTGTTGTTTTCGGCAATAAGTACAACCCCGCTAAAAAATTGATGTGCAGCAAAAAGAGAATCCAAAGCCTTTTCCTGGGCAAAACAAATAAGCGGAAACAGTACCCCTGAGAGTATGATTTTTTTCATTTCGCTGTGTTTAAAAGTCTCTTTTTTACAATACTCCTTAAATCCGCAGGCTTAGGTTTGTTAAAAATATGACAACCATGTTCAAAAAAAACCAAACCGGAAAAGCAAAAATTTTTCTTTTGTTCCTTTTACTTGCGCATGTGGCCTGTAAGCAGGCGGCAACGGATAAAAACCCGGATGAAAAGAAAAAAGAATTTACTTATGTTAATCCTTCTGCAGTTTATCCTACGCTGCAGTTTGCATTCTCCCAGGGCGTAACAGCCCCTTCCTGGGGACAGACACTTTACCTTGCGGGGCTTACCGCATGGGACAGCGCTATGCAGGTAGTTGGGAAAGATGATTTTAAAGTACAGCTCCGCCAGTGTTTTAAAAATATTAAAGCTGTTGTTTCAGGTGCCGGCGGAAAAATGACAGATGTGGTACGGCTTACCTATTTTATAAAAGACATGGATATAAACAAAGCGATGGCAGTGGTAGAAGTGGTTAAAGAATTTTTCCCTGAGAACAAATATCCGGCCGGGTCATTAATAGGTGTGGAGAAACTGGTGGAGGATGCTTTTTGGGTGGAAATTGAAGCTACAGCAGTCATTAATCGTTAAATTTACCCCGCTTTACAAGACAATTAAATGCTGTATCATTTTTTTAAACCATCACCGGTACTTCAGCCTTATATTGATTACTATTTTGCTGTTGAAAACAGCAGCGACGATGCATTGCAGACAGACATAGTACCGTTAAAAGTTTACCCGGCCCCTCATCCGCAAATGGCTTTTAATTTTGGTGATACCACTTATGAGCAAGTGGGAAGGAAAGAAAAAGCCATCAGCCCTGATATGGCGGTGAGCGGGTACTTTACAGCGCCGGTGGAGTATTACACCGGAAAAAATACAGGGGCCATAATGGTGGGCTTCCGGCCTGTGGGCATTAAAGCATTTGTGCCTTTTCCCATTGGAGAAGTTAACAATGTAAATCTCCCCCTGGAAGATATTTATGGCGCTGCGGTGAAAGAGGTGGAGGAACAATTGAGGGAATGCCACACTATGGAACAAAGAATTCAGCGGATTGAAAACTGGTTCTGTTCGGTGCTGCGGCCACTGAAAAAAGATGATATGGCGGCATATGCAATTGATTTGATAAACAAGGGGCAGGGAATTATTACAGTTAGGACAGTGGCGAATAAATGTGCAATAGGGAAGAAGCAGTTTGAAAGACGGTTTAAAGATGCAACGGGTATAACGCCAAAACTTTTTTCGAGGATTGTTCGCTTCCAGCACGTATTTAACCATTTGAGCAATGGTAACCTCAGGATGGTGGAGAAAGCGTTAGAGGGAGGTTTTTATGATCAGTCACATTTTATCCGTGAGTTTAAAGAATTTACAGGCCTTTCCCCCAAAGAGTACGTCTTTTCAGTAAACCGGAGTGAGGCAGGAATGTATTTTGAAAAAATGACAGAATCAAATACGATGTACAAGGTCATGTATGAATAAATTGAAGCATCAGATCATTTAGTTATTAAATCCCGGCCCAAACAGTGGCTTACCGCTTTTTGCACCGGTATGTTTACCTCCGTCAATGACCAGTTGCCCGTTTACCAGAACATATTTGAAGCCGGATGAAAACTGGTGGGGTTTTTCAAATGTGGCGTTATCCTTCACTTCTTTTTCATCAAATACCACAATATCTGCCGCCATACCTTCTTTCAATAAGCCACGGTCTTTTAACCTGAATTTTTGCGCAGCAAGCGAAGTCATTCTTCTTACCGCTTCTTCAAGTGAAATAATTTTTTCATCCCTTACATATTTGCCCAGTATCCTTGCATTGGTGCCATAAGCCCTCGGATGCGGCATGCCTTTTCCGGGCACGGGCACACCGGCATCAGCACCGGCCATATTAAAAGGGTATTTGATAAAATGCTTTACATCTTCTTCGTTCATGCTGTGGTAAACCATTTGTGCCCCGCC
The DNA here is from genome assembly GCA_033763355.1 of Chitinophagaceae bacterium. Taxonomy (GTDB): domain Bacteria; phylum Bacteroidota; class Bacteroidia; order Chitinophagales; family Chitinophagaceae; genus JANRKT01. The sequence continues at coordinate 7,044 of JANRKT010000176.1, forward strand.
TGCCATCATTAAATCCAAAATGGTTTCTGCTTCTTCTTTCATTTTGGGTTTTCTTCCTTTTAGCGTATTGATGGCAGAAATGTTTTTTCCGTTTAACGAAGTGTCGGCATTGTGCATGGCCACATAAGCATAACTGTAATCTTTGTATTTATATTTTTTTTGCAACTGCAGCATATCATCAATAATTTTTTTATGCAGTTCTGCGTCGGTTATCCTTTTTTTAAGCGAATCTGTGCCGCCGGCCAGCGCCCAGTCAGGTAAACGCACACCAAGGTTGGTGCTGCTGGCGGTATATGGGTATTGGTCAATGGTAACATCATATCCCTGTTTTCTTGCCGCTTCAATCAGCGGTAATGTTTCTTTGCTCCTGCCCCAGTTGGCACGGCCGCTTACTTTAAAGTGTGAAATCTGCACAGGGATATTTGCTTCTTTGCCGATATTGATGGCTTCGTTGATGGCATCAATAACAGCATTCTCTTCGTTTCTGATATGCGACGCATATACGCCATTGTATTGTGCAGCAATTTTTGCAAGGCCAATTATTTCTTTGCTGTCAGAATACATTCCGGGTAAATAGATTAAACCAGTTGATAAACCCGCAGCGCCGTCTTTCATGGCCTGCGCCAAAAGCTCTTCCATCTTTTGCTGTTCTGCCGGGGCAGCCAAACGATTATCCAGGCCCATGCCGAGCCTTCTTATTGTATTATGCCCTGCAAGCGATGCAATGTTCACGGAAGTTTTTATACTGTCAATGCGCCAGAAAAACTGTCGCAGGTTATCAGCAGAATTGCCGCAGTTGCCGGTAATAACAGTTGTTACACCGTCATAGATGTAATTATCTGCTGTCGGCATTTCAAAGATGCCGGTTTCAATATGTGCATGCACATCAATAAAACCCGGGGCAACAATTAGCCCATTGGCATCAATAATTTTTGCAGCAGGCGATGCAATATTCTTTTGTATGAGTGCAATTTTCCCGTTTTTCACTGCCACATCAGCATAATACCAGCTGTTGCCGGTTCCGTCAATAATTTTTCCCTTTCTGATGATAACATCATAATGTTCCTGGGCAGAAGCAAATAAGGGCAACAGTAAAAAAAGAGCAAATAATTTATTCATGTGTTATCAGGTTTTATTCTCCCGGGTGATAAGTTCTCTCTGTATGTTTCAATACATCTTCTTTATAAAACAGTACATCTTTAAACTTTCCTTTGCTGTACAGTTCAGCCTGGTCGGCAAAATGTTTTGAGAAGGGGTTGCCGCTTTCGCCGCCTGTAAGTAAAGATTTTGCTTTTATTTTTTTACCGAACTCAACAGCGCAAACAAAACTATTGCCATTGTATCCGTATCTTTTTTTGGTATTGAAAGCCCGGCTGACATAAGAAGGAAGTGTGCCCCATGTGGAAGCAGCATACCCAACGGGTATGCTTGGTTTATTGTCATCAAACTTGGTTTCAATATCACCGGTAATTCTCTGAAAGCGGTTGATCTCCCCCCATGCTGTTTTCCAGTTTCCGAATCTGTTGTTCAGGTAGTTGATTGCAGAGCGAAAGGATTGCAGTAAATCATCAGGAGATGCAGTGTTTGCAAAATGTCTTGCTTTTTCAACCTGGTCGGCATTATCATTGCCGGGCACCCTGGTGCGGAATAAATCTGTTTGGATAACCTGGCCCCATTCAATAGCCACAGTAGTTGCAACTGAGTTTTCAGCGCAACGGTAATCCCAGTTTTTCAGGATGGTTACCGGATCAAGAAGCAAAGCGTACAATGAATCACCGGGTGAAACATTTTTTTCAAATGCTTTTATTAAAGCAGGAAGCAATATTTCAAATGCAGTAAGACGTGTATCATAACCGGCTTTAATAACTTTATCTATGCTGTAATTTTTTTCTTCACCAAGAACCCTTACGGCATTCAGGCCTCTGAAATTTTCTCCGTCAGGCGCCATATAAACAGGATAATCGCTCTTCTTCGGGCTGTAATTTCCTGCAACAGTAAAAGCAGTGGAATTGCAATTCTGCAGCCAGCCGTTTGGCGGATTAAAAAGGTGGACCGTTTCATTTACTTTATGGTAACCTTTCCATTCAGTAGCGGAGATTGATCCGTCCACCGGGTTGTTCCAGTCGTATTTCGTATCACGTACAGGAATGCGGTTGCCATGCCAGTAAGCAATATTTCCTTCAGCATCGGCATAAACGGTATTGTTGGAAATATTGCCCATCAGGTCCATTGACTTTTTATATTCAGTAAAGCTTTTAGCTTTTGTTCTTTGCCAGCTTTGTATAAGGCCATTCATAATGCGGTTATCAGCACGCAGGCTGATGTATTGCCCGTTTCTTTTAGTCATAACCGGCCCGTGACGGGTGAACAAAGCATTTATGGTTTTTACTTCGTAACCATTCCCGGTTTTGTACCTCAGTACTATCTTTTTTTCGGTTACTTGTTTTTGAACAGCATTGTATTCATAAAGCCATTTGCCGTTTTTTTGGGTTAACTTTTCAATATAAGTATCAGCGGCATCCACAGCGCTGCTGGTATGCATCCAGCCGCAGTGTTCATTAAAACCCTGGTAAACGAAAAACTGTCCCCAGGTAGCAGCTCCATACGCATTCAGGCCCTCATCACTTACCATGTGCACTTCAGGCCGGAAATAAAAGCTGACATGCGGATTGATATAAAGTATGGCATTTCCAGATTCCGTAATCCCGGGTGAAAAGGCAAAACCATTTGAACCTGTCGCTTCAATTTCTTCC
>JANRKT010000177.1:0-4088 GCA_033763355.1 Chitinophagaceae bacterium
GCCAATGGCAAGCGCAATTATTATCATCAGGTATTCAAAGCCGGGATTGTCTATAATATTTGTTCCCAAAACCGGTAAACTGGTTAATACAAGCGGCAATACCGCACAATGTATGGCGCAGGCTACTGAAGCGGCAATACCGAGGGCATCATAATTGATTTTAAACATAATGATTAATAAAAGCGCAAATATAATGTATTCTTGCAACAAAGTTGCAAATACAAAACCGGAAAGCAAAATATTTTCCCTGCCTGCCCCACTGTATTTTTGCAGTTTATGTTGATGCTATGAATAAGAAACTTCTGATCTACACTGTTTTTTTTGGTGTGCTGCTTGCTGCTTTTTATGTTGTGTTGATGAAAACAACAGACTTTGCGAAGGTAAAGCTGCCCGTATTGAACAATGTTCTCCCATTTTCTTTTACAAGGCATGATGGCAAAACCATAAATGAAAAAGAAGTGACCGGTAAAGTATATGTGGCAGAATACTTTTTTACAACTTGCAAAGGGGTTTGCCCCAAAATGAACAGGAACATGAAGAAGATATACGATGAGTTTAAAGTTCAGAAAGATTTTCTCATCGTTTCTCATACTGTTGATCCCCAAACAGATTCCGCAGCGCAACTGAAACGATATGCAGATTCTCTTGGAGCAAATACGGAGCATTGGTGGTTCCTTACCGGAACAAAAGAAGGTTTATACAAAAGTGCAAGGGAAAGTTACCTGCTTGATGACCCGCAGAACAACAGCCTGAATATAGAGGAACAATTCCTGCATACACAGTTTTTTGCATTGGTTGACCGGCAGGGCAGGGTAAGGGGTATTTATGACGGACTTAAAGAAGATGAGATTCAAAAGTTGCGCAGGGACATCAACCGGGTACTGGAGGAATAAACTTTTGTAATTTTGTACAATACACTTTTAAGTGGACAATAACATCTCCACCATATTACGCAAAAACCAGCTGAGCATTACCGGCAGCAGGAAACAGATCCTGGAACTTTTTCTCAGGTCGGACAGTGCATTGGCCCATCATGATATAGAGTCAAAAACGGGTTCGGTTTTTGACCGGGTAACCGTTTACCGCACTTTGCAGACTTTTATGGACAAGGGTATCATCCACACCATCCCCACGCCTGATAACTCCATAAGGTATGCCTTGTGCAAAGATGATTGCAGTGAAGGCCATCACCACGATAACCATGTGCATTTTGTATGCGATAAATGCGGCTCTGCCACCTGTTTGGATGGGGTTGCAATCCCCTCAGTTGACCTGCCCAAGGGCTACAAAGCAAGAGAGATAAATGTAGTTGTAAACGGAATTTGCAAAGAGTGCAGGTAAAAAATATCTTCAATTATTCCCCCAAAAATGAAAGCCCCTGTGTGGAAACACCGGGACTTTGGTTAAGGCTCTGATTAGTAGCTTTTTTTCTGAAATGTATTTTTGGTTGAAGTTTATTAACAAAACAAATAGAACAAAAACCTGATACAAATATAAAAGCGGGTGCTGTCAAAGCCAATTTATCGGCCTACCCACTTAGTGGTATTTATCTAAAAATACCCACTTACAATTTACCCAGTTCCGTTCTTACCGTTTCCATCAAATCCCTGATGTAGGATGGGGAAAAATCAAAGTGAAGACCTGCGGCGGAATAGAGTTCAGGCAGGGGGAGTGTCCCTCCAAGCCTGAGCGCTTCTGTATAATTATCCAGGGCCAGGTCCCTGTTTTCCTTAAAATGTTTCCACATGCCAATAGCGCCAAGCTGGGCAATGCCATACTCAATGTAATAGAAGGGCACTTCAAAAAGGTGCAACTGCCTTTGCCAGCCAATGTGCCTGTATTTTTCAAGCCCTGAAAAATCAATTGTTACAGAAGAGAATTCATTTAGTATTTCCATCCACCGGGCTGTTCTTTCTTCAATAGTGTGTAAGGGGTTTTCATAAACCCAGTGCTGAAATTTATCAATTGTAGCAATCCAGGGAAAAATAGTAATCACCCTTTCCAGTTGGTGGCGTTTGGCCCTTTTCAATTCCTCTTCATTGTCAAAAAAAGTATCCCAGTAATCCATGCTGAACAATTCCATGGCCATACTTGCCACTTCGGCCATTTCAGTAGGATAATCCTTGAAAGCACTTAGCTCAAGCGGATGTGAAAGAAAAGAGTGAATGGCATGCCCGCCCTCATGCACCATTGTAATTACATCACTCATCTGCCCGGCAGCATTCATAAAAATAAACGGCGCCCCGCTTTCTGCCAGCGGCATATTGTAACCACCCGGGGCTTTTCCTTTCCTGCTCTCCAGGTCAAGGTGCTCCATACTGTTCATTTTTTGCAGGCATTCGCCAAAAAAAGGCCGTATCCGGTTAAAACATTTAACCGTCTTATCAAGCAGTTCCTTTCCAGTTTCAAAAGGCCTCAATGGTTTTACCCCATCAGGTTCCGCTTCTGTATCCCATGGCCTCAATTTATCCAGGCCAAGTTTTTTCTGATGGTAAGCATTTATTTCATTTACAAGCGGGAGCACATGCAGCTTTACCGCTTCATGAAAATCGAAGCATTGTTTGGCTGTGTAATCAAAACGCCCGAGTTCAGCAAACTTGTAATCCCTGTAATTTTTAAACCCTGCATTTAATGCTACCTGGTTTCTTTTTGCAATTAATTTGCTGTATAGTTCCTGTAATACATCTTTATCCTGCAACCTGCGTTCATTAATCTTTGTGTAAACAGATTCACGCAAAGCCCTGTCATGTGATTCAAGAAATTTAGATGCCTGCTGCAGCGTATATTCCCTGCCTTCCACTTCAACAGTCATTTTCCCGACTACAACGCCATACTGTTGTTGCAGCACACTTAATTCAGCCTGCAATGGAATATTTTCTTCCCTGAAGAGTTCTATATTTTTTTTGACTGTTCTGAGATAAGTAAAATATTTTTTCTGGTCAAGCTCATTGGTAAAGGGGCATTCAATCAGCTTTTTGTTCAGTTTGTCAGCATAGGGTTGTATATGTGGCTGTATGTGCAGGTAAAAGTAGTTAAAGGCTTCTTCCAGCGCTTTGTTTTCAGTATCGCATGTCATCCGTATCTGGCGCCAGCAGGCGTCTTCTGAAACCACCGCTTCCAGTTCACTGGCATCTTTTAGCCATTGCTGCAGTGCTGTTGCAGAATCAACGGGCCTTTCCAGCAGGTTTTTAAAATACGGTTCAAGGCCGGCCCAATCTGTTATTGAAAAGTTTTCAGGCACAAAATGCCTTGGTGTTTTTTTAATATCAGCGCTGTATTGCATGGTTTAAAAAATTAAAATTCCGGGAAACAAGACCGAAAACAGCAGGACAATTCTCCTCAGCTGGTTCGAACTTTGTCATCCGGAATATGGTTTACTTTCTGTTTATTTCTTCTTTGGGGTCTTTTTTGCAGGGGCCTTTTTCTCTTCTTTTTCCTTTTTTGGTTTTGCTTTGGGCTCTTCTTTTGTTTCCTTCACAGCTTTTGAAGGTTTCTTTGCCGGCGTTTCTTTCTCTTCCTTTTTTGGTTTAGCTTTTGTTTCTTCTTTGGCCTCCTCTGCCTTTGCAGCTTTCTTTGGCTTCTCAGCTTTTACTTCCTTAATCTTTGGCGGTTCCTCTTTTACCGGTTCTTTAACAGGTTGCTCTTCTTCAACAGGCTCGCTTAATTTAATTTCTATGTCATGTGCTTTTAAAATCCCATACCACTTTATCATCTTCTTCATGTCGCTGTTATATACCCTCTCAAAATCTATGCGGGGAAAAACTTTTTCAAAATAGGCTTTAATGCCTCCTGCATCTTTTTCATCAGGGGCGGTACCGTCGTTTTTTTGCATGGCTTCAAAAACTTCCACCAGGTTTACATTATCACCGTCGGTATATACTTCAATGCTTTCCAGGTGGGAAAAATTGTGGATGCGTGAAGAAACAAACCTGGTGCTTTTGTCATCCAGGGAACGGACAATAGCGCCATCATTCTTGCTGCTGATTAATTCATATAAGCCGGGCAACCCGGTAACAGAAACTATTTTACTGTATTCCATACAATCATTAAAATTTGGGAGCTGCAAGATAACCCGAAATCGGGAAACA
>JANRKT010000178.1:0-4135 GCA_033763355.1 Chitinophagaceae bacterium
GGGGATACTTACAAAAAACTCCTGGATACTAAAGGATAAAGATGTATTGCAGGAAATGGCGAAGAAAAGAATTGTATCGGCGATGGTTTCCATTACTTCTTTTAATGAAGACCTGCGCAGGGTGATGGAACCAAGAACAACCACCGCCAAACAAAAACTGAAAGTGATCAATGAACTGAGCAGTGCAGGTGTTCGCATGGGCATCATGATGGGCCCGATGATACCGGGACTGAATGAACACGAGATGCAGCGCATCATGAAAGAGGCAAGAGATAACGGCGCCACATTTACCGCATACACATTTATCCGTTTAAATGGTGCAATCAAGTTTTTATTTCACGACTGGCTGTATAAAAACTTTCCTGACAGGGCCGACCGTGTATGGCATAATATTGAACACAGCCATGATGGGAAAGTAAATGATACCCGCTGGGGCGTTCGTATGCGTGGCGAAGGACCGATTGCACAAATGGTAGCGCAGCAGTATAAAAAATACGGCAAGCTCTATGGCATGAATGCAGAAGAATGGCATTTGGATACCAGTATTTTCAGGAGGCCGGGGGAGCAGGGGAGGTTGTTTTGAATAATGTCTATTTTTAATTTAATAAATACTACTTATGAATCAATTTGGAGGGATTTAAAATAATTTTTTCTTTTCTGTGTAATTTAAAAAGCCTCCGCATCCATAAGTCAAAACCAGGCTTATGCGGAAAATTTTATTATCTGCCGGCGCATTTATTCTCAGCTTTATACAAGTCACTGCACAACAGAAATGGGACAGGTCAATGGTGCTAAAAAGCTGCACTATTGATATCAAAGCCGATCAGTTTACAGCCACTACTTTTATTGAAATGGAGTTCTGCAATCCCAATGACCGGGAGATTGAAGGGCTTTATCTGTTTGAATTAAAACCCGGGCAGGTGATAACGGCCTTTCAGCTTGACCTGAATGGTAAATACCGCGATGGCTCGATAGAAGAAAAATGGAAAGCAACCAATGCTTATAACTCCATTGTAGGTAAACGGATTGATCCGGCGCTTCTGACGATGGATTATGCCGGACATTATAGTCTTCGTATTTATCCTGTGCCGGCAAAAGGATGCCGTAAGGTTACTATGACAATACAGCAACTCTTACCTGCTGAGAAAAATAATGTGCAGTATTACCTTCCATTAAATGTAAGCGATACAGTACAAAATTTCAGCTTGAACATTACGGTGAATGGAAGCACAAACCCGGTTGTTAAAACAGGATTGATCGCTGATCGTTATTTCGCCGTTACCAATGGGGAATATTATCTGGACTGGAATGCGGAAAACATATTGCTGAAAAGCCCACTCGTATTTTCAATACCACTTGCCGCCAAGCCGGAAGTTTGTATTAAGGCAAATGAAAAGCAAACCTTTTTTGCATTGCGCTTTCAGCCTTCTTTTCCCCGGGAATATGCCATACAGCCTAAACTGCTTACTGTTTTTTGGGATGCATCTGCCTCGCTGTGCAAACGGGATGTAAACAAAGAGATTAGTTTTCTTAAACAGTTTATTTCGTGGCATAATGTTTCACAGGTGACCATCATCCCTTTCAACCATAAGCTACTTGATACCGCTGTCTTTTATACAGAAAATGGTTTCAACAGCCGCTGGCAGCAATATCTTCAAAACATAACTTATGATGGATCCACCCAATTGGGTATTATTGATCTTTCAGGTATCCGTTCGGATATGGTTCTGCTGTTCACAGATGGAAATAATACTTATGGCAAAAGCAAACCTAAAACCGGCAAAACCATTGTATCCTGCATTCATACTTCCAATACGGCTAACCAGGCATCTTTGCAACAAATAGTGGGAGCAAGCGGAGGCAAAGTGATTGATCTGAATAAAACAAGTATCAGTACCGCAGTAACCGGCAGCAGCCGGGCGGAAAATTGGTTGTTAAATGTCAGTTCTGCCAGCGGTAAAATGATTATAGAACAAACCATGCCACTGAAACAGGACGAGACCCTATTCATTAACGGGGCAATGTCTCCCGGAATTGATACATTATATTTTCAGTATGGGAGCAATGGTCGTGTGAATCATATTGAAAAGATCATTGTTAATTCAAATGCAGAACCTCTTTCTTCTGTAATGGATCGCATTAATATGCTGAACAACTTTGATCATATCATCCGCAATTATCCCTGGAGCAATATTATTGATTTTGGCTTGCAGGAAAAAGTAGTAACACCCCATACAGCATATATTGTACTGGAACGGGTTGAAGACTATGTTCGCTACAATATTGCACCACCCAAAGAACTGGAAGCTGAATGTGAGAAGATAAACTATGTAAAAAGGGATACACGGTTTGAAAGAAGGAGAATGGAAGAGGCAGGTGAGTTTGATATTTTAAAAAATGTGGTCAATATCTATAATCAACGCATCCGGAAGTGGGATGCGAATGAAAAACTTATTCACTTCGATAAATCGGAATATGAAAATTTAAACATTAAAATAATAGAAGCTGACGGTAAGATTAGTAACTCAAATGCAGGAGCTGAAAAAGGTGAATTAACTGGAAAAATCGCTGGCCTGGATATTCGTAGTAATGCATTGGATGAAGTGGTTGTAGTGGGTTACGGAACTATGCGAAAAAGAGAACTTACGGGTTCAGTTGTACAAATTAAGAATCGGGATATATTTTCTTCTGCTACATCAGTTGAGCAGATATTGCAGGGAAGAGTAGCGGGATTACATGTTACGAATACATCAGTTGCGCTGGGGAGTACAGCTAACACTACAATCAGGGGAATAAGTTCATTGAATAACAATCAACCGTTGTATGTAATAGATGGTGTACCGGTATCAGCGAATGTAAACGACCTCGTGAATGTAAATGATATTGATTTTATTACTGTACTGAAAGATCATTCTGCAGCGGCTATATATGGCAGTCGTGCCGCCGGCGGTGCTATTATAATTAATACAAAAAAAGGAAAAAATTACTATAACAGCTATAAGGGTAAACTATACCGACTGAAGGATATGGAAGATGTGGAATACATGCAGGAATTAAAAAGTGCTTCTTTAGCAGAGAAAATGGTTGTTTATGAGAGTTTAAAAGAACATTATGGCGGTGAAGCCGGATTTTACTTTGATGCAGCACAATATTTCTTTGAGATAGGATTAACACCACGGGCATTTGATATTTTAATGAATGCCGCAGAAGCCGCCAATGGAAGTCAGCAGGTGTTAGCAGCTATAGCTTATGTACTGGAGTACTGGAAACAATATGCAGAAGTTATCAACATTTATGAACAACTGATCAAAGACAATCCCGGCAACCTGCACTATCGTAGTGATCTAGCCTGGGCTCATTACTTATACGGTAATTATCAACAATCAATTGATATACTTTACGAAGCTATCAAAATAAATACAGGTCAGCAGGAATACGCAATGTTGCATACGAAATCACAGCTTATGACTGAAATGAATGCGATCATTTCAGTGCATAAGGATAAATTGGATGTCAGCGTTATTCCACAGGCGCTCATGAAGCCGTTGCCTGTGGATATGCGTATTGTGGTTGATTGCAATAAAGGTAACCTCAGTAATGGCAGCATAAGAGAACCCGGAAATATTATTTGCAATTACTCAACACCTGTCACAAAGAATGGAGGATCCATTCAACAAACAGATTACTGGTATTACAGTAACCCGCTTGAGTACCAAATTAAGAAAGCTCCGCCGGGAAAATACAAGATTAGCGTCAATTATTATGATTATTACTCACATCGGGATAAGATACCGGGAGTAATCCGCATCAGAACATTTAGGAATTTTGGCAAAGCAAACCAATCCATTAAAGTGGAAAATGTGATGATGGATAATCAATATGGAGAAGTAGAGATTGGAGAAGAGAAATGGTAAAAGAAATTATTTTTTAAAATTTCTCCCCCAAAATTTGGCGGCATCAAAAAATTATTTTCATCTTTGCATCCGCAAATAACAAAACATGCTACGCATACAATTACATATTGAAAGAGCGAATTGGTTTAGTCCCAAGGGAGACTATACCGGTTGCGGGGCATGTTATGCTGGAGAATAAGTTAAAAACGAATTCGATATAACACAAGCCCCGCAGGAAATTG
>JANRKT010000179.1:0-18182 GCA_033763355.1 Chitinophagaceae bacterium
CCAACCTGGCCCATTGTTAATTGGGTATTCAGCAGGTCATAATTTACATAACCACCTCCCATGTTAATCTGGTCCTGCTCATATAGACCACCTGAACCATCAACATCGATCGGCGTTGCTGCAACATAAGCCATAGACACCGGTAAACTAAGACCTGCCTTTACAAAAGTGAATTCAAATTCAACAAACCCGTTTGTGTTTTTATCAACTCTTATAAATGGCTGAAAGGCTTCTTTAAAACCCGTAGAAGTAGCATCAAGCTGGTTAAGGGAAACTCCGGGGCTCAGGCTTTTGATTGTTACAAGGGCATCAACTCCTGATTTTACACCTGAGAACCTGTATTTGGCGCCCGCCTGTAAATCACTGCCGGAATATAATACGGGGTTCTGAAAATTATAATCAGGCTGTGCTGCAGTAAAAAGGGAAATTATAAGTAAAGGGAAGAGGAAAAATTTCTTTAATAAGGTCTTCAGGGTAACATTCGTTTTCATAGCTTTCGCTTTCAAGGGTTATAGAATTTTGTTTTAGTTTTTCTAAGGATTTTTCCGGATCGAAAAGTGATCTTACGGTTTTGTCTGGTACGGATACCGCAGGACCAATAGTTAAATCACGGCGTAAAACTAATATGCAATGGGAGAATATGCAAGCCCGGTATTGTATTTACACCACGTAAGGTTACGATTGAAATTTTAAAACGATTGTAAACCAGGAAAATGAATGAAGAAAAAAAATTAAAAATTTTTCAGTTTTGTTCTTCGCAGTTCAAGAAGGTTAAGTGCGTTGGGGTAAAAATCCGATACTTTTTTATTTACAAGATGTATGGCTTTATCATACCACAGCGGAACAACCGCCGCATCTTTCATAACCATATGATCCATTTTTTGGTACAAAGTATATCTTATGCTGTCATTTAATTCCTTAAGTGCCATATCATACAATTCGTCAAAAGCTTTATTGTTATAGCGTGTATAATTGGGCGGTGCAGGATTTTTACCATAAAACACACTGAGGTAATTTTCTGCATCGGGATAATCAGCAATCCAGCTTGCACGGAAAAACAAAGCCTCTGATTTGGCTGTCTGCTCCAGCAACAACCTTCTTTGTACAGTTTCTACTTTTACTTTTATCCCGATGTCCTCCAGTTCTTTAGCAATAAAACTCGCAAGGTCAGCATAAATGGGAATGGTAAGTAATTTGATTTCGGGCAGCCCTCTCCCATCCGGAAAACCGGCTTCTGTTAGCAATGCCCTTGCTTTACCATGATTATAATAATATCCTTTCACAACGGTTGAATCATGACCGGGCATACCCGCAGGTATAAAGCCAGCTTCAGCAGCAGTACCAATTGAATTACGGAGATACATCATCATCTTCCTCCGGTTGAAACCGTAATTTACAGCCTGTCTTATTTTCTGTAAACGCAAGGGGGAATTTTTGACCAATACATTATTGGTATCAACCAATATGCCTAAATACTCTGTGTTGAGATAAGGATGGGTATGCAATACAATTTTATCCTCCCATTCTTTTTTCAGTTCTCCCCGCTTATTCAGCACTTCGTCTTTAAATGTGGCGTCAATATCATTTATAAAATCCAGCCTGCCCTGCTGAAATTCCAGGAATTCCGTGGCTTTGCTGTCTAAAAAAGAAACTTTTATTGCATCAAGATAAGGAAGGCTTTTCCCGGCACTGTCTTTCTCAAAATAATTTTCATTCTTTAATAATATCAATGCCTGGCCCTCTTCCCATTCTTTAAAACGGAACGGCCCCGTGCCGCAGGGGTGGTTCCGGAAATCCTTGCCGTATTTTTCCACCACTTCCTTTGGAACAACTGAGCAGTATTGCATGCTGAGGATGCCGAGTACCGGCGGAAATGGCTTTAAAAGTTTCAGTTGAAAAATGGTATCATCAATTGCCCTGAATGGCTGCAAAGTATCCACCCTGCCATTGAATATCCATGCACCGGGGCTGGCAACAGATTTATCGAGGATGCGTTTAAAACTATACAGCACATCGGCTGCATTCATCAGCCTGTTTTGTTTGTGGCCAAATGCATCGTTATTGTGGAAATACACATCATTGCGCAAATAAAAAGTATAGGTCAGCCTGTCTTCAGAAACCTCCCAGCTTTTAGCAAGCGATGGCTTAATATGCAGTCGCTCATCCAGCTCAACAAGTGAATTGTACAACTGGTGGGTAGCCCATATCACCGGCTGACTTTTGGCAAATGCGGGGTCGAGTGTTGCGAGCCCTTCAGGCTGGTTATAATGAAACACCTGTTTTTTATTGCCGGTTCCGGAACTGCACGAAGTGAACAGCAACATAAAAACAAAAACAACACAGATAAAATATAACCGGTTATAAAATTTCATTGTGATGTTGTGCTAATCCGCCTAAATTTATGACTTAAAATATTTATAAGTGAAAATTAATGCTGCATCATTTCATATCCTTCCTGTCTTTATTGCCTTTACTCTTTTTTTTAATGAAGGTACCGGGCAGCCTTCTTCAGGATTAAAAGTTTATACCCGTGCAGATACATTGAGGGGAAGCATTACGCCGGAAAGGGAATGGTGGGATGTATTGGGATACAACATTAACGTTACTCCCGATTATAATACCAGGACCATCACTGGTAAAACAGAAATTATTTTCACGGCAGTTTCACAAGGAGATAAAATGCAAATTGACCTGCAGCAACCTTTGCTAATTGACAGTATTATAACAGAACAGACTTATTATTCAAAAAATATACCCCCTGCTGATGTTAAAATCAGGCATCCCTTTTATCAGGATAATAACGTAACTATTGTAAGTTTAAATAAACCCATTCAAAAAAATGCCAAAAGTTCAGTTACCATTTATTACCACGGCAAACCCCTGCAGGCCATACGCCCCCCATGGGATGGCGGCTGGATATGGACAAAAGATAAATCAGGAAGGCCATGGATGACTGTTGCCTGCCAGGGCCTGGGCGCAAGTGTATGGTTTCCCTGCAAAGACCACCAAAGTGATGAACCTGATAATGGCGCTTCATTAACAATGACAGTACCGGATACATTAACTGCAATTGCAAACGGAAGATTGCTTGAAAAAAAAAGTAATGATGACGGCACCACATCATGGACATGGCAGGTTAAAAATCCCATCAACAATTATAATATCATTCCCTACATCGGCAAATATGTTAACTGGCATGAAGAATACAATGGCGAAAAAGGAAAATTAGATTGTAATTACTGGGTGCTGGATTATAACCTTGATACCGCGAAAAAACAATTTCAGCAGGTAACTCCCATGCTGAAATGTTTTGAACACTGGTTTGGCCCCTTTCCTTTTTATGAAGATGATTTTAAGCTCGTGGAAACACCTCATCTTGGCATGGAACACCAGAGCGCCATTGCTTATGGCAATGGTTTTCAAAACGGTTACCGCGGACGTGACCTTTCGCAAAGCGGCTGGGGTTTAAAATGGGATTTTATCCTTGTACATGAAAGCGGGCACGAATGGTTCGGCAACAATATTACAAGCAACGACATTGCAGACATGTGGGTGCATGAAAGCTTTACCAATTATTCAGAAACCATTTTTACCACCTGCGAATACGGAAAAGAGGCCGGAAATGACTATGTAACCGGCACAAGGGCGCTTATCATGAATGATATCCCCATTGCAGGAAAATACAATGTAAATGATAAAGGCTCCGGGGATATGTACTATAAAGGCGGCAACATGATCCACATGATCCGGCAGATCATCAACAACGATGAAAAATTCAGGCAGCTGTTAAGGGGGCTGAACCAGGCCTTTTATCACAAAACAGTTACTACAAAACAAATTGAAGATTACATCATCAAACAGTCAGGCATAAATTTCTCCAAAGTGTTTGACCAGTATTTAAGAACAACCCAAATACCCAGGCTTCAGTACAAATTAAAAGGTAAACTGCTGCAGTACCGGTGGGTTAATTGTGTAAAAGGCTTCAATATGCCGGTAAAGATTAATCTGGGTGCAAGCGAAAAATGGATCAATCCAAAAACAACATGGGCTAAGTTAAATCTTCCTTTACCTGTAAATAAACTTGCGGTGGACAGGAATTTTTATATTGAGAAAGAGGAAATAAGATAATTACCTGCCGCCTGAAACCACTGCTTCATTCTTCGGCCTTCCGGCACTGATGAAACGGTTGTTCCAGTACACTTCATCCAGGTCGCTTATCATTACACCGCCTGAAGTGGAAGCATGAACAAATTTATTATTGCAGAGATAAACACCCACATGCGAAACACCACCTTTGGTATTAAAGAAAACAAGGTCGCCTTCCTGCAGTTCGTTCCTGCTTATTTTCTTGCAATTCATGCGCTGCTCCTTTGCTATACGGGGCACCTGCAAATTATATATAGCGCTTAAAAGGGTTTGCACAAATGCAGAGCAATCAATTCCCCTATATGAACTTCCGCCAATACGGTATGGCGTGCCCCACCAGTTTTCAATAAACTGGTAGAGGCCTGCATTGGCCAATTGCTCCACTTCAACATCCATCAGTATAGCATATTTGAATTGTTGGGAGATGCCCTGCTCAATATTAAAACCGGCAGCAATGCTTAACGGAGGTGTATGTTCATTATCAGAAAAGTCAATTCTTTCTTCCTTATTAATTTTAAAACTACTGCTTTTATCTTTTGAAGGAGAAGCGCTTATGTTATCGAGGAACCGTGAAGATTGATTTATGGAAGACTTTACAGACTGGCTCCCGGCAGAAGATCTTGCCGCTGGTTTCAGCGCCTGACAGGCAGAAAACAACAGGCCAATAGCCAGTAATGGTAAGAGGTTTTTAAGCACCGTCCGTATTATGTTATTACAATATATAACTATCATCCTTAATATACAAACCCTGTGGAAAATTCAGCCCTCAAGCAAGACCAAATAATACCGAAATTTGACCTTCTACCTTCAAAGATCAGACCAGAATCAGAGGATTATGACCCGATTTTCGCATTTACACGTTCACACACAGTACTCTTTGCTTGACGGCGCAGCCGGCATACAGGCACTTTATAAAAAAGCTATTGCAGATAACATGCCCGCACTGGCCATTACAGATCATGGCAACATGTTCGGGGTTTTTCAGTTTGTTGCAGAAGCTTATAAGCATAAAGTAAACCCTGACGATAAAAAAAGCCCGCTGAAAATAAAACCCGTTGTAGGCTGTGAATTTTACATTACGGAGAACCGTGGCCGTAAAATGTTTTCCAAAGAAGAAAAAGACCCACGGCACCACCAGATATTGCTTGCAAAAAACGAAACAGGTTATAAAAACCTCATCAAGCTTACATCGCTTGGTTTTATTGAAGGCATGTACAGCAAATACCCGCGTATTGATAAGGAGCTTATCCATAAATACCATGAGGGCCTGATTGCAACCACCTGCTGCCTTGGCGCACTGGTACCGCAAACCATTTTAAAAAAGGGAGAAAAAGAAGCAGAGAACGAATTTAAATGGTGGCTGAATATTTTCCAGGAAGATTATTATGTGGAAATACAAAGGCATGGCCTGGCGGAACAGGATAAGGTAAACCAGGTGCTGCTGAAATTTGCAAAAAAATTCAATGTAAAGGTTATTGCTTCCAACGATTCGCATTATGTTGACAAAACAGATTTCAATGCACATGACATATTGCTTTGCATCAATACAGGTGAAAAATTAGCAACACCTGCCCTGCGGGAATTTACCGATGATGATGTGCTGGTAAAAAACAAACGCTTCGCATTTCCCAACGACCAGTTTTATTTCAAGACAACGGCTGAAATGAAACAAACCTTTGAAGATTTACCCGAGGCCATTGACAACAGCAATGATATTGTTGATAAGGTTGAACTGCTCGATTTAAAAAGGGATATACTTCTCCCCCATTTCCCGGTTCCTTTAACATTTAAAACACAGGATGATTACCTGGAACACCTTACATGGGAAGGTGCGAAGCAACGCTATAGTGCAATGACACCTGAAATAGAAGAAAGGATCAGGTTTGAATTCTTTACTATTAAAACCATGGGCTTTGCCGGCTACTTTCTTATCGTATCTGATTTTATCCGTGCAGGAAGGGAACTGGGCGTATTTGTTGGCCCGGGCCGCGGCTCTGCAGCCGGCAGTGTTGTTGCTTATTGTATCGGTATCACCAACATTGACCCCATTAAATACAACCTGCTTTTTGAGCGTTTCCTCAATCCCGACCGTAAATCAATGCCCGATATTGATACCGATTTTGATGATGAAGGAAGACAAAAGGTGATTGACTATGTTGTAGGCAAATACAGTAAAAGCCAGGTTGCACAGATTATTACTTACGGCACCATGGCTGCAAAAATGAGCATTAAAGATGTGGCCCGTGTAATGGATTTGCCTTTACCCGAATCAAATGCATTGGCCAAACTGGTTCCTGACCGGCCGGGCATTGAATTAAAACGGGTGCTGCATGCACCTTTTACCGGAGAGAAAAGCCTTGCAGAAAAAGAAGGCCTTGGCGGCGACGACACAGAGAATATTAAAAAGCTGCGTGAAATATATAATGGAGAAGACATCCGCAGCCGCGTATTGCATGAAGCTGAAATTCTTGAAGGTTCTGTACGCAATACAGGAATCCATGCGGCAGGTATTATTATTGCACCGCAGGACCTCACTGAGTTAATCCCGGTTTGTACAACCAAGGAATCTGATCTCTGGGTTACGCAGATTGAGGGAAGCATCATCGAAGATTCAGGTGTTATCAAGATGGACTTTCTCGGTTTAAAAACACTTACCATCCTCAAAAACTCCCTTCAGCTTATTAAACAAAATCATGGTATTGAAATTGACCTTGATACCATTCCCCTAGATGATAAAAAAACATTTGAACTTTATCAAAAAGGCGATACCATCGGCACATTTCAGTTTGAAAGCCCGGGTATGCAGAAATACCTGCGTGAATTAAAAGCCGATAAGTTTGATGACTTGATTGCGATGAATGCCCTTTACCGCCCGGGGCCATTGGCTTATATACCCAACTTTATTGACCGCAAGCATGGCCGTGAAGCCATTACCTATGACCTTCCTGAAATGGAAGAATACCTGAAAGACACTTATGGCATTACAGTTTATCAGGAACAGGTGATGCTGCTGGCACAGAAACTTGCGGGCTTCAGCAAGGGGGATGCGGATGTATTGCGGAAGGCAATGGGTAAAAAGCAAAGATCAGTTCTTGACAAAATGAAGGGGCAGTTTATCAGCGGGGCCACATCAAAAGGGTTTGCGGCAGATAAATTAGAAAAGATATGGACGGACTGGGAGGCGTTTGCGCAATATGCATTTAACAAATCACATTCCACATGTTACGCTTATGTTGCTTACCAGACCGCATATTTAAAGGCACATTATCCTGCCGAATACATGGCTGCTGTGCTGAACAACGCAGGCAGCATTGAAAAGATCACCTTTTTTATGGAAGAGTGCAAGCGGATGGGCATTAAAGTGCTGGGGCCTGATATTAATGAATCGCAAAAGGGTTTTGCTGTAAACGATAAAGGTGAAATACGGTTTGGTTTAGGCGGACTGAAAGGCGTAGGCGAAGCTGCAGTAGATGGCATTATTGAAGAACGCAAAAAGAAAGGGAGGTTTACATCAATATTTGATTTAATTAAACGGATTAACCAGCGGACTGTTAATAAAAAATCGCTGGAAAGCCTTGCCTATTCCGGGGCTTTTGACGGTCTCGGGCAGTTTCACCGTGCCCAATACTTTAATGCGGCAAATGACGATATGGGCACTGGGCTTGAACGCATCATACGGTTTGGCAATGCTTATCAGAATTATTCCGCCAATTCAACCAATACACTTTTTGGCGACCTGCCAATGGTGATGGATATACAACCCCCTAAAATCCCTGAGTGCCCTGAATGGTCACTTACTGAATTGCTTGACCATGAAAAAGAAGTTACGGGCATGTTCCTGAGCGGACATCCGTTAGATAACTATCGCTTTGAACTGAGGCATTACAGTATTACATCAATTGCAGAATTTAATGAGTTTAAAGAAGCGGTGGAATTACATCCCAATCCTTTCAGGCCTTTCCGTATAGCAGGCCTTGTGGCCAATGCGCAGCATAAAATTTCCAAAAATGGTAATAAGTACGGTGTGTTAACACTTGAAGATTTCTCCGGTAAATTTGACCTGACTTTGTTTGGCGATACCTATGTTAAATATGCCAACTATTTTGAGTTGGGCAACTGCCTTTTTGTTACCGGGAAATTTGAAAAATGGGAAAGCCGCAATGAATGGAATTTCAGGGTAGCTGAAATTTGTTTGCTGGAAACCATTAAAAGGTCGTTAACACGACAAATACAGATAGAACTGCATCCGAAATTGCTTACCAGGGAGCAGGTGCAGTTTATTGAAAAAAATGCCAGGCTTTACCCCGGAAAGGCAAGCCTTCGCTTTCAACTGGTTGAACCAAAAGAACATTTAAAGGTTATAATGTATAATGCAGAAAAGGGATTTGAAATGAATGACGAAATGACTGCTTTTTTGCAGGAAAACAAGGATATTGATGTAAGCGTTGTCACTGTGTGAAAGTTTTGATGTCAAAACATCATTGTTCAAAAATTGGACTTAATTTTGCATCTTACACTGCGTTCATAAGTTCGAAAGTTAAACAGGTTACAGAAAGTGTTTAACATTTTTGATACCTGAAAACCTCTGGAACTGATGAGCACTCAAACAGATTATAAACATTAAATTATAAAATCAAATCATGGCAAAAGAATTCACAGATTCCAATTTTCAGCAGGAAGTACTCGGTTCAGATAAATTAACGGTAGTTGACTTTTGGGCAGAATGGTGCGGCCCATGCCGTGCAATAGGCCCTGTTATTGAAGACCTGAGCAAGGAATATGACGGCAAGGTAAACGTAGGCAAAGTAAACGTTGACCACAACCCGCAGGTATCAATGAACTATGGCATCACATCCATACCCGCTATTTTATTCATCAAAGGCGGTAAGGTAGTAGATAAGCTGGTAGGCGCCCAGCCCAAAGGAAATTTTGTAAAGAAAATTGAGGCACATATTGCATAATCAGATCAGGATGTTTTTAATAAAAGTCCCCTGCAGTTGCGGGGGATTTTTTATTACTTTATGTAAGGGTCATATACATTCTGGCCAATTTGGAATACGTAGCCTCGTTTGAAACAATTTTGTCAGGGGTTATATCCCGCAGGTACTTATCCCACGCATACGACTCCCACAAATGGTGCACATAAGCTTCCGGGAAATCATGTTGTTCTTCAAACAGCATCTTTAATCCTGCCTCATTATACAAGGGATAGTAAAAATGATACGGACTAAGAAGGGTAATCAGGCGGGGATTTTCTTCTGCCAGTTTAAAAGATATTTTGCAGGAATGTTCGTCCCAGTATTCATCCCTTCCCTTTGAGCGAAACGATGTATAGCTGTTCAGCCATATATTAATGAATTCGCTTTGGGGTTCCGCCATCAGGATGGCATTGTTCAAAACAAAAGTTTTATCCTGGTCAGCAGGCCTGAATTCTTTACCCATAATAAAAGAATGCTGATACAAGTTATGCAACGGCTTTGCACAAATGGTATCCATATCAAGGTAAACACCTCCATGCTGATGAAGCATCTTTAACCTTACAATGTCAGCTTTATGGGCTACATGATAAAGCCTGTTACCGGAAATTTCCTCAGGGGCTTCAATTTTATTGAGGGTAAGCAGGGGTTTTGCCCTCTCCCACCATTCGCCTGAGGGCTCATACTGATAATGATAATAAATTTTACCGGGCTTGTTTATTTCTGCTGCAGATTTAACAGCAATGTAGTGCATCAGTCCAAAGGGCTTGCCACCAAAATCAGGGGCCAGGCCAAAAACAAAATGAAAGATGTTGGGGATCATTGATAAAAATTATAACAACATTTTGATGGCTGAATATTGGCGCCTCTAACAGGACATCAATTTATTAAAATAAAAAAGCCCCGCCAAAACGGGGCTTTTTTCCTATCTGGTAATATCAGGATGATAATTTATAAAGTTTTTTAATTTCATCTTCTGTTAGGGCCCTGTTGTAAATACGGACTTCATCAAGTTTGCCGTTGAAGAAGAGAGGGTCATCCTTCCACCAAATACCGAGACGTACCGGGTCGCCTGAGCACATTTCAACACCTGAAAGATTTTGCTGGCCAACAAGTTTTCCGTTTAAATAAAGCTTTTGTACTGATCCGTCAAATGTACCAACAACATAGTTCCAGCAATTTAACATGGGCTGTTCTGAACCACTTGTAAGGGGAGTATGAAAATCATTCAACAAATCACTATTACAGCGCCCTGTTTTTCTCAGAGTGAACCTTACAGGTGCCCCGTTATAATTGATGAGAATATTAAATGCCTGACTTAAGGGATTTGAAGCACCGGGATTATAGGTTCTTTTACCTATCAGGCATTGGGGTGATGAAGAAACAGGCAAAAACTCAATATAAAAACTGAACTTTTGCAAACCAGCAATTTTCTGCTCAGGAATTTCAATCCAATTGCTGTTTCCAGATAAAGAAACTGCCTTGGTTTCTTCAAAAAATCTGTTCATAGAATAATTTAAACTGCCTTCTGCATTTCCATTAATTCCATTGCCGCTGGCGTCATTTAAGTTGGCATTGAAAGGCAAATGAACCAAAAGACCTTCCTTCAAAGATGCATTTGGATCGGGTGTTTTTTCTTTTCTGCAGGCAAATAAACAAGTTAGTGCCATCAAAATTACAAGCAGTGTTTTTCCCTGTTTCATATCAATTATATTTTGAGGTTTTTAAAGGTTCAGCAATATATAAAATGAGGAACTAAATTCAAACCATATTAAATTATACTTGCATTAAACATATTAGCAGGTTTTCTGGCCACACACACATAGTTTAAAGTGATCAGTTCATCATATTCCAATCTGTCCATAAGGCTGTAAAAAGAGTTTAGAACGATTCTGATGCCACAATATTTTACAAAGAGCTTATAAATAGTTGACAATCTTGGCTTATTCCTGAATCTTGACCAGATCATACTAACCCTTAATTGGCCGACCGCAGCCCATTTCCCCCCATTGGCAAGAATTTCTACTTTTTCAAAGCCATATTTACTCATCAAAAAATCTATCCCATACTTTGTAAACCGGAAATAATCATAGGGCTCCTCATGAAGCTCCCAGGTAAAAGGCACTGAAAATATAAAATATCCACCAGGCTTAAGCACTCGGTATATTTCGGCAAACGCCTTTTGGTGGTCATCGACGTGCTCAAGCACCTGTGTTGAAAATACAGTCTTGAAATGCTGATCCGGAAAAGCAAGGGAAGTAGCCGGACAGATCACATCGACTAGCTTCTGGCTTGATTGAACTACATCGCAACCAGTATAAGAATTAACTTCAGGGAAAAAGGACGAATAAGGTTTGTTACCACACCCCACATCCAAAACGTCTTCCCCGGCATACTTCGAAATGGCATATTTGAGGTCACGAAACAGGTATTTATATACCAGATAGTCAGTACTGTTCAGGGATAATTTAAGTCTGCTCAATCTTTCAGCTCCGGGTTTTCGCTGCTCCATTTTTTTTCTTCTTAAATGGTTTGGTAAGAAATGCCAGCTTCCATCTTATAAAGGAAATCCAGTGACTCCGGATTTCTACTTCCTCATTCCTGTATTTCCACAACAGGGGGTGAATCCTCACAAGGCAATCAGGGTTAGTGTGCTTTGCCTTTTCCATAAGAAGTGGATGCCGATTTAAAATATCCCTATGGACGTAAAGAAGAATATTTTGTCTGTACCACCACTCTACCGTGTCATCATTCCATATTTTATCCCTTATTATATCTACCGGCATATAATCATGTTTCATAAATAATGAAGCCCAAAATTCCGGAAGTTGTTCATTTATATGGTAAGTTCCCGTTTGATGAAGCATAGCTGCAGAAAATAAAACGATATTACCATGAGACACAAGATTACTTATGAACTGTGCAGAAGTTTCATGTGGTAAATGTTCACCAACTTCCAGTGACATCACAAGATCAAACTTCCTGTTTAATGCAAAAGAGCCTTTAAGGTCTTTTGAGATAAAATTCTTCTCAGGGATCTGCAGAGATTCCCTGCTGACATACTCTCCGTCAATCCCAATTATATCACTTACACCCAAATTATCTTTCCACACTTTTAACCAGGCACCTACCCCACAACCTACATCAAGTACCGAAGCAGGCTGAATTAAATTTTTAACGAGCGGCAAAACAATTTTTGCAGACCTTAAAGAACCTGCTGCCTGACTATCGTAAAATCTTTCATCGTATTTTTCTTGCTCAATCACATTCATAAACCATTCCTGATTTTATTTTCACGGAGTAATTTTTTATAATAAGCAGGCATATAAGACCTGATGAATAATTTAATAAGAAAAGAAACGGGATTTTTTTTAAACCGGTCTGTCATAAAATCCACAACATGATGAATACCCATTTTATCAGGGTATTTCGAGAAAACATAATTTTCAATATTATTTGTTATTTCCCTTGTATTGTACACCTGTTTTGCCATTGAATTTTTCCTGATGCGGTAATCAAACACAACTTCATTAAGGTAATGGAATTTATATCCGCTAAAGGCTATCCGGAGCCACATTTCCCAATCTTCCCAGCCGGCTTTCATATTGGTATCAAAGTATCCCACCTCATCAAATACAGATTTTCGGACCATAGTACAGGCATCTATCCAGTTTACGAGCATCATTCGCTGCAGGTTAAAAGGCCCTTGTTTCCGTAACCCCTTTTCATCTCCGAAATATTCTGCATCACCATAAACAACTTTTACATCGTCGTCTGATTGAAAAACTTCAATTCCCTTTACAATGAATGAGGGTCTTATTTTATTGTCAGCATCAAGCAATAAAATGTACTCAGCAGAGGCATGTTTAATCCCGGTATTTCTTGCCCCTGACAAACCTTTGTTCTCCTGTGAAATCACATTATACCCTTTCTCTTTCAATTCAGTCAGGTAATGATTTGTAGCGACATCTGTTGAACCATCATTAACTATAATAGTTTCAAACAGTGAAGCATCACATTGTGACAGGCTGTTTAACGCATCACTTAGAAAATTTCCCTGGTTATAACAGGGAATTACCACAGAAATTCTGATTGCCATATTTAATTATGAAATCCCAGCGGGCCGCCAAAAATAATACTTAATCTGTTTCTGTCTTCTGTATGAACCCTTAATTCGATAAGAAAACAGTATTTTGCCATCTTAATAATTACATACACTTTCCAAAAGCATGGGCGTCGTTCGTAAACAGAGTATCCTCTCCAGTCTTTTCACTTACATGGGCTTTGCTGTGGGTGCGGTAAACATTCTTATTCTTTTCCCCAAATATTTTGAACCATCACAATCGGGCCTTACACGTGTTTTACTGGATGTGGCCCTGCTGTTTGCAACAGCCTGTACATTGGGCAGTATTCCTGTTACTCTTAAGTTCTATCCGTTTTATAACTCTTACCTGCCAAAAAAGAAAAACGACCTTCCCTTCCTTACCCTGTTGCTATGTGCAACGGGCTGTTTGCTTTTCCTGCTGGTTGTACCGCCGATGAAATCTTTCATCATCCGCAAGTTTGGTGAAAGGTCCCCACTGTTTGTTGATTATTTTGACCTCATCTATCCTTTCACCATCACACTGGTTTTCTTCAGCATGCTGGAAGCTTATGCATGGAGTATGAAGAAGACAGTTTTGTCAAATGCTTTAAAGGAATTTGCTTTCCGTGTGCTTACCCTGCTGCTTATTGCATCATTTGCATTTCACTGGCTCGACTTTAACCGTTTCATCCATCTTTATGCATGGGTTTATCTTTTGCCCTGTTTGATTTTATTGTTTGCGCTTATCAGGAGCGGGAATTTTCCTGTTAATTTTTCTGTCAGTTCTGTAACCCGCAGGTTAAAAGGAAAAATTTTTGCTTTCGGGGCTTTTGTTTTTATGGGGGCTATATTAAACATTGTGGCACGCACAAACGACACCATTATACTGGCCAGCCAGTCACCGGGAGGGTTAAAGGATGCATGGATATTCAACATTGCAGCATATCTCGTAACGGTAATGGAAGTTCCGCAGCGCAGCCTTGTTTCCATCACCACACCTTTTATTGCAGAAGCGTGGCGGGTAAGGGATATGAAAAAGATTGACAGGCTATATAAAAAAACAGCCCTCAACCTGCTGGTTGCCGGGCTGGGAATTTTCGGGCTGGTTTTGCTGAATATTGAAGATGCCATAAAATTCCTCGGCAACGAGTATGCGCCGCTCACACTTCTGGTTTTAACGGGTGGCATTGCCAAACTGATAGACCTTGGTACCGGACTTAACACTCAAATCCTTTTGCTTTCAAAATACTGGAAAATTGATTTTGTAACCAATATGCTTTTGGTGGTATTGTGCATACCGCTTAACTACTGGCTAACCAAAAGCTATGGCATAATGGGCCCCGCCTACGGCAACCTTATTGCGCTTACCACTTTTAACCTTATCCGTTTTCTTTACATTTGGAAATTATTCAAGCTGCAGCCCTTTACCGACAGTAATGTAAAGGCGCTGTTCATCGGGGCATTTGCATTTTGCATAGTGTATTTTATACCAGGCTTTGAGAATATTTATATAAACGTAATTTTAAAGTCAGCCCTCTTTATGCTCCTGTATGGAAGCGGCATCCTTTATTTTAAAGCCTCTGCCGACATCAACGAATTATTTGCCCTTGTAAGGTCAAAACTGCACTGGTAAAAATTAAAACCTGTGCGGGAAAAATGTATATTGCTGAATTGAATTGCACATAAACTACTGCTCATGCAAATATGGGAAAATCTCGGCCGCGGGGTGCTTGGTATGGCCTTCCTAATAGGCGTTTGTTATTTACTCAGCAACAACCGCAAAGCCATTAACTGGAAACTGGTAGTGTATGGCATCATTGCCATGGTCTGTTTCTACCTTGGCGTGGTGAAAGTGGATTTCATCAATGGGTTTTTCGACTTTCTTTCCCGTGCATTTGTAAAACTGATTAATGTTGAAATTGAGAGCACAAGGCTCATCTTCAGCAACCTGATTGAAGTAAGGGAAGATTCATGGGGATTTATTTTTGCCGTAAGGGTACTGCCTACCATCATTTTCTTTTCTGCATTATCATCCATACTATATTACACGGGCATATTGCAAAAAGTAGTTTATGTGTTTGCCTGGCTGCTGAGCAAACTAAAAATATCAGGCGCCGAAAGCGTATCTACCGCTGCCAATATTTTTATGGGGCAAACGGAAGCCCCGCTGATGATACGGCCCTATCTCGAAAAAATCAACCGGTCGGAAGTGCTGTGCATTATGATTGGCGGCATGGCCAATACGGCGGGAAGCGTACTGGGCGCCTATGTTTCTTTCCTTGGCGCCAAACAGGGCAACCCCGAATTTTTCGCTATGCACCTGTTAACCCAATCCATACTCAGTGCGCCGGCGGCTATTATATGTTCCAAAATACTCTTTCCGCAAACAGAAGAGGTAAATACTTCAGTAAAAATCCCCAAACAAAAATTAGGCGACAACTTTCTTGATGCATTATCAATGGGCACAACTGATGGTTTAAAACTTGCAGTAAATGTTGGCGCCATGCTGCTTGCATTTACAGCGCTGATATTTGTGCTTAATTATTTACTCTTTAAAATCGGCGACTGGACCAGCCTGAATGGTGTAATTGCAGCCAATACCCCCTATAAGGCATTGTCGTTTCAGATGATGCTCGGCTATATTTTTTCACCTGTTGCATGGATAATAGGCGTTGACAGTGCAGACATGCTGAAAGTGGGGCAATTGCTGGGGGAAAAAACCATACTGAATGAGTTTAATGCCTATCTCTCCTTCAGCGGTATGCTCAACAATAATGAAATCACCAATCCCAAATCAGTTTTAATTACAACCTATGCATTAAGCGGTTTTGCCAACTTCGCTTCCATCGGCATACAGATAGGCGGTATCAGCCAACTGGCACCAAACCAGCGTAAGAACCTTACCGAACTGGGTTTTAAAGCACTTATCGGCGGCACCATTGCATGCCTGATGTGCGGATGTATTGCAGGGGCATTGAGATGAAACAACTCTCACATGAGTTTTGTGTAGTATAAATTCTATACAAGCAGCCGGTTAATTTTCTACGGGACAAAAATTTTATCCTCTACGCCTGGTAAAAGAATAAAGGCATTACTTAATTGCTGTAAACAAAAACGGTTAAATTGCTTTTACGCCATCAGATTCATTAATCTTATCCTTATTCCGGGTACTTTGGTTATGGCCCTGATTTTTTTTTAAAACATTCCTGCCTGGTGCAGGAATGTTTTTTTGCAATGGTATAACCTAAAACGCATCATCTAAACCTGCCGGGTTTACATAAAATTTTATAGCTGCCTTTTGACTGTTTATTATTCCAGCCCGGTTTCGCTGTACGGGGTCCTGATTCTTTTTCTTAACTTCAGGCTCAACATAATCATTTTGCGGGCCATTCTTCCCAACATGCATTAAAATTACCGTCATGGTTACATTGCTCATTTCTGCTATACTGTTTCTTTCAACATTACTTTTAATTGTAAGCCTCCGGTATTTAAAACATCAAAAAGCACGTGAAACCGTTTTCTTTCTGAAAGACAACAGCCGCCTTCTTAATGAAATACGGTTCCTGCTTTGAAACGTTATGAAAAGAAGGGAATTTCTTACTTCAGCACTGGGCCTGCCTTTGGTTGCAGGCAATGATGGATCAAAACCCCAAAGTACTATAATGTCTCTGCAGAAAAATCATTATGATGTTATTGTAATTGGCGCCGGTTCAATGGGGGCATCAGCCTGTTATTTTCTTGCAGCCCGCGGCCATAAAGTGCTGGGGCTTGAACAATTTAATGTGCCTCATGAAAAAGGTTCTCATGCCGGTCAGAGCCGTATTATACGCAAAGCCTATTTTGAACACCCTGATTATGTGCCCCTGCTGAACAGGGCTTATCATAACTGGAAACAGATTGAAGAACTCTCGGGAATAAAACTTTACTATAAAACCGGATTGTTATACCAGGGAAAACCGGAACATATTGTTTTGAAAGGAACGAGGCAGGCTGCAGATATGCATAATATCAGTTTGAATGAACTCAGCCCTGAAGAATCAGCAAGACAATTTCCACAGTTTAAACTTCCTGAAGGCTTTACCAGTTTTATTGAACCCTCCGCAGGTTTTATAACACCTGAAAAAGCCATCAGCACTTATATTGCCGGGGCCATAAAAAATGGCGCTGCCATCAGGACAAATGAAAAAGTACTGGACTGGAAAAAAGAAAAAGAACATATAAAGGTGGTTACTGCCAAAGAAATTTTTTATTGCAAAAAACTGGTTGTTACGGCAGGTGCATGGGCAGGTAAACTGGCGCCGCAATTAAAACCGCAGCTTAAAGTAACAAGGCAAATTGTGGCATGGATGAAACCATTGAAGCCTGAACTGTTTTCATTGGAAAATTTTCCATGCTGGGTGATTGCCGATGAAGGGCGGGGAGTTTACTATGGTTTCCCCATGTTGCCGAATGACCGTTTTGTTGGCCCTGCGGGATTAAAAGTAGCACATCATTTTCCCGGTGTTGAAAGCGACCCTGATAATGTGAACAGGAATATTAGCAAAGAAGATGAAGAAGACATACGTTACGCATTACAGAAATACCTTCCCGCTGCAAATGGTGCACTGCTTGAATTTAAAACCTGCTTATATACTTACAGTAAAGATGAAAATTTTATTATTGACCACCTGCCCGGTTTCAACGGGGATGTAACCATTGCATGCGGTTTCAGCGGTCATGGTTTTAAATTTGTTTCTGTAGTGGGTGAAATATTAGCAGACCTTGCCATGGAAGGAAAAACAAAACTACCGGTTGATTTTCTGAAGCTGGGCAGGTTTGGCGCCTGAATCCTGCAAACTGAAACATCCTTTACGCCTGCTCAGCCTTTACTTCGGCAGCAGCCTGTACAGCTTTACCGGCAGAATATTTACGTGCCACATTTTTCTTTCCTGCCGTTTTATGCAGGTAGGCATTGGCATCGTGCTGAAGAGAACCTT
>JANRKT010000180.1:0-20666 GCA_033763355.1 Chitinophagaceae bacterium
GGAAACATTGGTAAGCTCAAACCTGCCCTGGTTATCTGCAATGGTAAAACTTACAAGTGATGAATCTTTTTTCTTAAGCATCGTTACCGTTACACCCGCAACAGGTTGCCTGGAAAGCGTATCAAAAGCAACCCCTTTTACAGTGCCTTTGGTTTGTGCAAAAATGGTGAGGCTAAAAAACAAAAGCCAAAGCAGCAGTATAATTTTTTTCATAAACAGAATATTTCCTGATACGAAACTATTTCCGCTATGCGGCAAAGCGGGTTAATCAACTTTGGTTTAATGTTAATGAAAGTTAAAGGCTGAGATTCTGGTGTAAAAGCTTCATATCCATGTGTTTTAACCTTTGTTGAATAATAAAAGGAAAAATATATCGTTATTTAATTAAATCCAATTTCAATGAATAATAGATCCTTCTCTTTTATAAGCGGCCTGCAACGTATAATTGTTCAGTTCATCCTGAAGCTTACCCAACGCCCCGACAGCTACCCCATCAAACACTACCGTAAAAGAAGGCGTGTAAAATATTACTGGCACAACGTATAAAAATATTACTGCACTTACGCAACCTCTCAAACTCTTAAGAAGTACAGGAATCCCGCTTGCTGCGGGATTTTTTGTTTGTCATGAGTGATGCTTATACTAACTTCAGCAACTCATGAACCCGCTGTATCAGATACATCCCCTTAGTGAAACTGCGGTAACCATCGAGTTTGGTAAAGAGATCAGCCCCTTGATCCATCAGCAGGTTATGCAGGCGGATAAACTGTTAAAATCCGCAGCATTTCAGTGGTGGATTGAAAATGTGCCTGCTTACACAACACTTACTGTTTTTTACAACCCTGCTGAAGTTAAACACAGTAATGATTTGCACGGAGCCACAGCAGGTAATAAGGTAATTGAAATCATCAAACAAGCATTACAATTTTCCGGTGTAACAGAAACTGAAAACAGAAATGAAATCATCGTTCCGGTATGTTATGATGAGGAGTTTGCTTACGACATCGGATATGTTGCTTCTTGTCATCACATCAGCGCTGACGAGGTAATACAATTGCATACACAAACAGGGTACACCGTTTACATGATGGGATTTACACCAGGCTTTCCTTATATGGGGGTGTTGCCCGAACAATTGGATACGCCGCGTAAAACAACACCACGTGCAGAAGTAGCAGCGGGTTCCGTTGGCATTGCCGGAAAACAAACGGGTATTTATCCTTTTGCTACTCCCGGCGGATGGCAGATTATCGGGAGGACACCATTGAAACTATTTGATGTGAAACGTGAAGGCCCGGCAATTTTTCAACCGGGCGATAAGGTAAAATTTGAAGCCATCACTAAAGAAACATTTTATCAATTGCAACAAGCATGAGCATCCGCATCATTAAACCGGGATTACTGGCAACCGTTCAGGATGGCGGCAGGCGGGGTTATCAGTCGCTGGGCGTGCCGGTGGGCGGGGCAATGGATGAATTTGCAATGCATATAGCCAACCTGCTTGCGGGAAACGCCATTACTGATGCTGTAATTGAATTTACCCTTCACGGGGCAGAAGTGCTGTTTGAAAAAGATATGCTGATCAGTTTATCTGGCGGCGGCGCAACAGCTTTTATTGATGACATGGAAATTCCTTATAATAAAGCAATTTGGGTAAAAGCATTTACCCTGATAAAGTTTAAAAGCTCATCATCGGGGTGCAGGACTTATATGGCTGTTGCAGGAGGATGGGATGTTCCGGAGTTAATGAAAAGCAGAAGTACTTACCTGCCTGCTTCAATTGGCGGATTTAGCGGAAGGGCCTTGCAATCATGTGATGTATTAAAAAGTAAAGAAAACAAAACAACGCTTTCAAAAAACATTTCAAAATCTCTTTATTCCGGAGATGCCCTCTTCAAAGCTGCAAACTGGGGTTTATTTCTTAAACATATTCCCGGCTACAACAATAAAACAATCCGTTTCTTTAAAGGGTCGGAATGGAACTGGTTTACAGAAACCAGTCACCGCCTTTTTTTAAATAATAATTTTTTAGTTACCGGTCAGTCCAACCGCATGGGGTATCGTTTAAAATCTGAAGCATTGCAGCTTATCAATAAACGGGAATTACTTTCCACTGCTGTTACCAGAGGCACAGTGCAGGTAACTCCTGATGGCAACGCGGCGCTTTTAATGGCTGACGCACAAACCACAGGTGGTTATCCCCGTATTGCACAGGTTGCGGCCGTTGATCTTTCTGTTTGTGCACAATTAAAGCCCGGCGAAAACATCCGCTTTAAAGAAATTTCAATTGATGAAGCAGAACATTTACTTTTAGAAAGGGAAAAAGAACTCCGGGAAATCCATCATCACCTTACATTACGGTTCGGGTAATATGCTGCATATAGATATTAACTGTGATATGGGAGAAGGCATGTTGAATGATGCTGAACTGATGCGTTACATCAGCTCGGCCAATATTGCATGCGGTTTCCATGCGGGAAGCCCGGATACCATGTTTGAAACTGTGCAGCTGGCTATTAAGCATCATGTTGCCATAGGTGCACACCCTTCGTTTCCTGATAAAGAAAATTTTGGCCGTACAGAAATGAAATTAAGCCCGCATGAGGTTTATACAATGACATTGTACCAGATTGGGGCAATGGATGCTTTTTCAAAAACTGCAGGGGCAACGCTCCATCATGTAAAACCGCATGGCGCTTTGTATAATATGGCGGCAAAAGACCGTTTGCTTGCAGAAGCTGTTGTACAGGCGGTAAAAGATTTTAATCCTTCTTTGTATTTGTATGGGCTTGCGGGAAGTGAACTGATTAAAGCTGCAAAAGAAAAAAACCTGCCCTGCTGTAATGAAGTGTTTGCTGACCGGACCTATCAGCCGGATGGGTCTTTAACTTCACGCAGGGAACCGAATGCGCTGATAACTGATGCGGACAAAGCCGTGGCACAGGTTATACAAATGACAGAAGAAAAAACAATCACCGCAGTTAATGGCAGCAGGGTAGCGGTTCGGGCCGATACGGTTTGTATTCATGGTGACGGGGCACATGCTGTGGAATTTGCAATTGCATTAAACAGGAAACTGAAAGAGAAAGGCGTTAGAATAAATCCTGCATAACAATAAGTGTGCAAAGTTCTGGAGCGCATTCATTTAAAGAAAAACCTGGTTGAAAAAAAACTCATCTTCATCCGCCCTTATGGGCGCAGCTTTCTTGATGGCCACATCTGCCATTGGCCCGGGCTTTCTTACCCAAACCGCCGTTTTTACCAATCAATTGCTTGCAAGCTTTGGTTTTGTAATCCTTGTTTCCATTATTCTCGATATAGGTGCACAGCTCAACGTTTGGCGCATACTTGCAGTAAGTGAGATGCGGGCACAGGATATTGCCAATACCATGCTGCCTGGGTTAGGTTATTTACTTGCTGTATTAATTGTTTTGGGCGGGCTTGCTTTTAATATCGGAAACATTGCCGGTACCGGTCTTGGATTTAATGTACTTTTTGGTTTAAAAACTGAAACCGGCGCCATAATCAGCGCTGTTATTGCCATTGGCATCTTTTTATCAGAAGAGGCAGGAAAAGCAATGGACATATTTGCAAAAGTGCTGGGTTTTGTAATGATCGGCCTTGCATTGTATGTAGCCATTACCTCACACCCGCCTGCAGGCGAAGCATTGCAAAAAATTTTCTGGCCGGACAAGATTGATACTACTGCCATCATCACACTTGTTGGCGGAACCGTCGGCGGCTACATTACATTTGCCGGCGGCCACCGGTTACTTGATGCAGGTATAAAAGGAAGGGAATCGCTTCCGCAGGTAAGCAAAAGCGCAGTAAGTGCAATATTGCTGGCATCAACTATGCGGGTGATTTTATTTCTTGCAGCACTGGGTGTGGTGACACAAGGCCTTATATTAAATAGAGATAACCCCGCGGCATCTGTATTCCAGCTTGCAGCAGGAAATTTCGGGTATAAAATTTTTGGAGTGGTGATGTGGTGCGCTGCCATCACTTCAGTAGTGGGATCGGCATATACATCTGTTTCCTTTATCAAGACCTTTCATCCTGCAATACAAAAATCTGAAAAGCTGATCATCATCCTTTTTATTGTGGTTTCAACAGTTGTTTTTATCAGCATTGGCCAGCCTGTAAAAATATTGGTCACAGTAGGAACACTCAATGGTTTTATTCTTCCGCTTTCGCTTGGGGTAATGCTGCTTGCGGTGTATCAGTCAAAGATTGTAAAAAGCTACAAACACCCTCTATGGATGACCTTGTTCGGAATGGTTGTAGTGGGCTTAACCTTATGGCTGAGTATAGCAACACTGTGGGGCAATTGGGATAAATTATTCTGATCAGCTGAACAAATACTCCACATCTTCCCTGCTCAGGCTCTTTACAAATGTGGTATCATCTGATATGAGGTCTTTGGCCAGCATACGTTTCTTTTCCTGCAACTGGAGGATTTTGTCTTCGATGGTATCCTTGCATATCATCCGGTAGGCAAAAATATTTTTGGTTTGCCCGATGCGGTGCGTACGGTCAATGGCCTGCTGTTCTACTGCCGGGTTCCACCAGGGGTCAACAATGTAAACATAATCAGCCGCCGTTAAGTTGAGGCCCACGCCACCAGCTTTTAAAGAAATAAGGAATACCCTTATGCTTTCTTCATTCTGAAAATTCTGTATGGCTTTTTCCCGGTCGGGTGCAGAAGTACTGCCGTCAAAATATTCAAAAGGAACTTCCAGCGCTGTAAGTCTTTCCCTGATGAGTGCAAGCATGCCAAGGAACTGTGAAAAGATAAGCGCTTTATGGTTGCCGATATTTTCAGTAATCTCCCTGCCCAGTTCTTCCAGTTTGATGGAAGCGTTGGGATATTTCTCGGGCTCGTTCATAATAGCAGGCGAATCACAAATCTGACGCAGCTTCATCAATCCCTGCAGAATGGTTAACTGTGATTTTTCAATGCCCTGTTCGCCGATTACGCCAAGTATCTTATTCCTGTAATCAATACGGTAAGCATCATAAATCTTTCTTTGCTCATCTTCCATTTCGCAGAAGAGAATGGTTTCTGTTTTATCGGGCAGGTCCTTGGCCACCTGTTCTTTTGTGCGGCGCAGGATAAAGGGATACAGCAATTTCTTTAAGTGATCTTTCCTGTCCTGCTCGCCAAACTTATCAATGGGCGTGGCAAATTCATTGCGGAAAAACTCAACACTGCCCAGCATACCCGAGTTGAGAAAGTTCATCTGCGCAAAAATGTCAAATGTGTTGTTTTGCAATGGGGTACCGCTCATGCACAGGCGGTTTTTGGCTTTCAGCAAACAGGCTGCCCTTGTTACCTTGCTCTGCGGGTTTTTAATAGCCTGTGATTCATCGAGGATGATGTAATCAAATTCAATTTCCATCAGCAGTTTAATATCGCTGCGTAATGTGCCATAAGTGGTAATTACAATATCAAATTGTTTGAAAAAATTTTTTTCCCTTGTACGGTCGCCGCCATGATGGATGTGATAAGTGCGTTCAGGAGTAAATTTCTTTATTTCATTTTCCCAGTTAAATATGAGCGTGGTGGGACAAACCACCAAAGCATTCAGTTTGCCATAGGTTTCTTTATAATACTGTAAAAAAGAAAGTGCCTGCACTGTTTTACCCAAACCCATATCATCGGCAAGTATGCCTCCCCATCCCACTTCGCTCAGGTAATTGAGCCAATGATAGCCCGCTACCTGGTAAGGCCTCAGTATATGTTCCAGCGCCCTGGGAGGTTCTACTTCCTTTATGCGGTTAAAACTTCTGAGCCGCTCATACCTTTCTTCCAGTTCAATCAGCACCTCTGCTTCATCGCGGTTTTCATACAGCTCATCAATAATGCTGAGGTGGTATTTTGATAAACGGAGATTGGAAGATTTGCCTTCGCCTACCCGGAACAGAAGGGAATATTTTTTTAACCATTCTTCCGGCAATATTCCAAGTGTGCCGTCATTGAGTTGCACAAACTGCTGTTTGTTGGAAAGGGCCCTTTTAATTTCAGTGATGCTCACGTGCTGTTCACCGAAGGCAATATCCACTTTGGCGTCAAACCAGTCCATACCGTTGCTGATGCGTATGTGTGTGCTGGGCTTGGAGGTATTGAAGCGGAAATTCTTCAGCACATCAAACCCCATTACAGGCACATTCATTTCCTTCATGGCATCCACAAAAAGAAAAAACCAGTTGTTCTTCAGTACGTCAGTTCCTTTCAGTGCAAGGCTTGATGTGCCGTCGGGCCTGATGAAATTGGAATGGAGGTTTTCCAGTTTTCTTACAAACTGGTGCTCTGCCTGTTTGTTGCGGTGCACCATCATTACTTTATCTTCTGCCGGAAGGAAAATAATGTCTTTATCATTAAAACGGCTTTCATATCCCTTATAGGAAAACAAAGGGATGAACATCAGGTAATCCCCCTTTTCCTGCAGCATCAGTTTTATCTCCGGCTCTCCGTCTTTTATTTCTCTTATCAGTTCTTTATCAAACTGAACTTTATAATGGCGTGCAAGCGGCAATAACTTTTTATTGAGGTATTCCTGCCATTCTGATTTTTTAATTTTTGTTTTACCCGACGGAAGAAAATCTGCAGTGGTTTCAATGTCTTCCGGTTTTTCCCAGAGGTACATCCTGTTGTTGTAAAGAAATACAAGGCTGCTTTGCCATTCGTTATCTCCAAAATCAATATCCAGTTCATTTACTGAACCTGTGCAGCTCACCTCATACTGGTCTTTTACAACAGCTACATGAAACACAGGGACCAGCGGTTCGGCGCTGATGCTTACCAACTGAAGGTTAGCGGTTTTAAAAGCCTTTTTCTCCGGGAGATAATATAAAAAAGACTGGTCTGTTTGTTCTGCAAATAATTTGCGCAGTTTGGGATGAAGGTACTCTACGATCAGCGCCCTTGTATCAGCAGGCAGCTCATCATCTTCGTGATGAATAATGTTTTCCCAGATTCCTGAGAAAGGCGAATTCCTGCTCACAAACTTACTCACTTCGCTTTCATGAAATTTGCGCAGCTGCAGCAGCAAACCAGCATCTTCTTCACGATAACCCTCTGTGCTTACAAATTTCCCCAGGTCCAGTTTTTCAACTTTGCCGGTAAAACGGCTTTGGGTGTCATTCGTTTCACCGCTTATTGCATCAATGGTAAAACCCGGATAGGTGGTATGGTTGGCATTAAATACAATGCCCATGCGTTGCGATGGAGGAATAACCGTGGCTACTTCTGCTTCCGCCACTTCCGCTTCTTTCTTTACCTCTGCTATCTGCGGCCTGATTCCGGTAACAGGTGGCGCTATGCGTTTTACTGTGGGGTCAAGCACACGTAAGAAAGGTTTGCCGTCTTTATAACTGAACTCAAATTTCTTTTCCCATCCGGCATCTTTCATGCTGTAACCATACGCTTCCAGCAGTTTATTTTTTTCTTTTTCCCAGTTGCGGATGGTATCAAAATAATAGGGTCCGTAAGAATTGAGCAACTGGATCAGCAATGTGGTTTTGTGCACACACAGCGGGTGATGCGGCTCTTCGCATTTGCATGACGTATCAAAATTCTTTTCTTCATTTTTTTGTACCACCACCGGAAAACTTTCACCATCCTTTTCCAGCATGGCTTCCACACGTTCGTCTTTGGCTGAAAGGATGTTGGCTTTTTGTGTGCGTAACATTGTTTCGGCTTCTGCAAAAGCTTCGGGTGAAGCCAGCATCCTGATGGTTTTGAGGTCAAGGTGCTTCATCTTTACCACCGTGTGCCGCTGGTGATAAACCACTCCTTTTTCGCCAAGTATATTTTTGTCAATCAGTTCCTGCAGTTGCAAAAGCGCCGCAGCTTCGTGGCGGCAGATATCACCAAGGTTATAAGGACAGGTGCAGCGCAGCGAAAGTGTTTTGGGGTCTTTGTACTTCTGCACATATACTTTGTAGTATGTGCTGTAGTTGTCATCTTTTACACGGAATGTAACGGCGCCCAGCAGTTCATCATGTTCAATAAACTCCACGTAACCGATAGCATGTATTTTCTTTCCGCGGCGGATGACTTCATCGGTACCGCTGTTGTATATAAATTTAATCAGGTGGGGTAAGGCCATAAATGAGAAAAAAATTCAAATAACAAAAACCAAATCGCAAATGTCAGCTTACAATATTCAAAAGTTAAAATCCCTGTTGCTGTAATTCCGTTTGGAATAAGGCAATCTGCAAAAGTAAAGGAAAATAAGGGAGCTCAGGAAGCGGAACAGGGTTTATTTAATTAGTTTTTAAAAGCAAAAAAGCCGGGGAAATAAGTCTTATCTTTACAGGTTTTTTATTCTCCTGCAATAGAACAAAGTTCAGTTTCAGCAACACGCTTTGATATTATTTCTGCTTAGTTCATTTCACCACCAGCATCTCATCTTTATATAACGGCAATACATTCGCCCCGTCTGCTGTTAAACAATAACGGATGTCCTTTTCCAAACCAAAACCCATGAGGCGGTGGTAATGCGAGGCTTCGTTGATCTTCATGTAGCCAAACAAATCATGCCTCGCTTTCTGGTACATGTTCTTTGCTATGCGGGATGAATCACAGTTGATGGAGAAGGTATCTTCCACTGCCGATACAACAGCCCCCGCAAATAAAGTATCTTCTATGTTTACGCGGTCTTTCCATGCAGCGCAGCCCAGTATAACATTCTGTTTTTGTTTTAAAAGATAATCGCACACCGAAGAGAGGTTGGGAAACGAACCGGTAATAATGCCCTTTGCACCTTTATCAAGCGCCATGTGCAGCAAACGTGTGCCGTTGGTGGTGGTGAGGATCAGTTTTTTTCCGTCAATAAATTTTTTAGGGTATTCAAACGGGGAGTTGCCGTAGGTTAACCCTTCGGCAACTTTTCCATCTCTTTCACCTGCCATAATACCGCCGGTTTTTTTACCGAGTTCAATGCAATGGGCAACACTGTCAACCGGTATTACGCATTTTGCTCCATTGTACAATGCGGTTGCAATGGTTGATGTGGCCCTCAGCACATCAATAATTACAACAATGCTGCTGCTTACATCATATACATTCAGCAGGGCGGGGGAGAGGCAGGTATGTAGTGTGGGTTTAGCGCTGCGCATAAACAGAGTACAAAATTAACTCAGAACCGCCCTCCATTTTTCAGATTCTGCATATTGTTTGATCACTTCGTTTCTTTTTTGAATAAATTTCTGAAGATACTTTTTCAGGTAAAATTTACCAAGCAGTTTGCCGAACCAGTCTGTTGGGCCTTCAAAATCCAGCATGTCTATCATAATGGTGCCGTTTTCAGCCTGCATAAAATGGTGTTCGTGGCGGAACCTGCGCAAGTCGCCGTTCACCTGTTCTTCAACAAATGAATCAGGCTTTTTCAGGTTGATGACTTTGGCTGTCATTATCCTTGTTTTGCCCAGGTGTTTGGCCCGGAAGGTAAGCGTATCACCAAGCCCTATAAGCGAAGATGCGGAGCCGGAACTGAAATTGTGCCTGGTATGCTGAAGGGTTACTTTGTAAACGGTAATGTTCCTGCTCAGGTCAAATACCCGGTCAACCGGGGCCTGTATAAATGTGGTGAGGTGAATGCTGTTCATAAAAGGTAAGAAAACCCGGATTTGTTTTATTGCTGTACAAAAGGGAGTTTAACCACTTTCGCCTTCAGCAATTTGTCCCTTATTTCAATAAATATTTCGCAGTCTGCCGCTGCATGTTCTGTTTGCACATATCCCATGCCAATTGCTTTTGAAAGGGTAGGGGATTGTGTGCCCGATGTAACACGGCCGGTTAAATTTCCTTCGGCATCTTTTATGCGATAATCGTGCCGGGGTATGCCCTTGTCAATCATTTCAAAACCCACCAGCTTTTTTTCAACCCCATTGGATTTTTGTTTTTCGAGGTACTCCTTTGCCGTGAATGGTTTTGTGAATTTGGTGATCCAACCAAGCCCGGCTTCCAGCGGGGTGCTGAAGTCATCAATGTCATTCCCATACAAACAATACCCCATTTCAAGGCGTAATGTATCCCTTGCACCAAGGCCGATGGGCTTTAATCCTTTTGAGCTTCCGGCTTCAAAAATGGCATCCCATATTTTATTGGCCGCATCATCTTTGTTTTCAAAATATATTTCCACTCCGCCTGCACCGGTATAACCTGTGGCGCTGATCAAAACATTATCAACACCGGCAAAACGGCCTTTTACAAATGTGTAATATTTCAGGTTGAGGATATCCATTTCGGTAAGCGGCTGTAAAATCTTTGTAGCATTGGGCCCCTGTATGGCCAGCAGGCAGGTTTTGTCTGAAATGTTATGCATCTCAGCATTATTGCTGTTGTGCCTGCTTATCCAGTTCCAGTCTTTTTCAATATTGGAAGCATTCACCACCAGCATATATACTCCTGTCCCGCTTTTTGCGGGATTGTTTTCTTCAATACAATACACCAGCAGGTCGTCAACAATGCCGGCATTTTCATTGGTAAGGCAACTGTACTGTGCTTTGCCTGCAGTAAGTTTGGATGCGTCGTTGGTTGTAACCCGCTGAATAAGATCCAGTGCATGCCCCCCTTTCAAAATAAATTCACCCATGTGGCTCACATCAAACACGCCTGCATTGTTGCGCACCGCATGGTGCTCATCGTTAATACCGGAATAACTGATGGGCATATTATATCCCGCAAACTCTGCCATCTTTGCTCCCAGTGCAATATGTTTTGAAGTAAAAGGCGTTGATTTCATAAAATGTCCGGGCTGTTTTTTAAACTGCACAAAAATAAACTTTGCAGGTAAGGCTGCCAACAATAATTCGGTACTTTGACAGAAGCCAAAATTTAAGATTGCGGTCAGGAGGATTTACTTTTGAATTTTGACTTTGGAATTTTTATTTCTCTATCACAATTACCGCATACTCCCCCAGCAATCCCATCTTTTCAGGATATTTTTCTTCCAGTTTCCAGATGTAGCGGATGAGTTTTTTCCCAAAAAACTTTTCGTACAGGTATAACCGTGAAAAATAAATGTTAATGCTGCGCCACACATATATATTCATCTTCTTCCCGGGGTTATTCCTGTAAAACCATCCGGGGCTATGAGAAAAAAAGTACAGCGTATTTTTTTTAAACCACCGGGCATACAACTTTCCTGCAAAATGTCTTGCTATGCGGTATAGCTGCACAGGGCCGAGGGCTATATTCATGAACCAGGAATGATAAAACCAGTCGTAAACAATGGCTGTTCTGCATCCGGGCTTTGCAATGCGTATTAATTCGCTCAAAGCTTTTTGCTGCAGGTTTTTTTGAACATGGAATAATGCGTGCTGGCATATAACGGCATCAGCAACATTATCCTTAACGGGCAGTTGCGCCATGTCGCCGCAAACAAATATTCCTTTCCGGCCGTGCAATGCAAGATTTTTCTGCGCCTGCAGCAGGGCAGATACTGATGAATCAACACATATCCTTGTTTCAAAACCATTGGCCAGCTCAACGTACTCTTTAAAAGCAACGGGGCCACTGGCCACATCAATAAAATATTTTCCCGTAGTAAGCAGGTAACGGCCGGCATTGGCAAACCCGTGTTGCGTATAAGGCAAAAGAAAAGAGCGGAAATCAACAAACTTGTCTGCATCAGCATATACCTGCTGACCGCCGGCATCATAGTAGTTTATATTGTTATAGTAATTGAAAACCCTTTCCCTGTCAAATTCCATTTTGCCCGGAGCAGAGGAGGTTTCTTTTAAAGGAACAGCTTGAGAAGGAAGAAGGTGCAGTATGTTTTGAACAATGGGATAAAAATAAGTGGCTGAACTGTTAACCAATCCTTTTTCAAAAAAAACTTTCCCGGCTTTTGTTTTTTTATTTACTTCATCCAGCAATTCTGTACCTGCTATATACAGGTCTTCTTTTGTAATAGGGCAGTAAAAAATAGTATAATCTTCCTGTGGTTCCAATGCTGAATAAATATTGTATCACATTAAAGGTTAAAATGCTTTTACTAATCCATCTTTAAAACAATTTTGCCGAACTGTTCTGCATTGGCCATACGTTGCATGGCCAGTTCGGCATCATTCAGATCAAACACTTTGTCAATAACAGGTTTGATTTTCTTTTCATTTACAAAATCAACCATGTTACTGAAGTCTTCCGCTGAGCCCATTGTTGACCCGAGAACACTTAACTGTTTCCAGAAAATGCGCCGCATGTTGAGTTTGGGAACATCGCCCTGCGTGGCGCCGTAATTAACTATTCTGCCGCCAGGTTTGGCAAGTTCAGGCAATTGCAAAAACCCCTCTCCTGCCGCACCATCCACAATTACATCAAACCCGTCTGTTGTTTCCTGAAGTTGTTTTACCCAATCAGCGGTTTTGTAATTTACTCCTTTGCCTGCGCCAAGGGTTATCGCTTTGTCAATCTTGTTATCCGAACCGGAGGTAACATAAACTTCCGCTCCCGCAGCAATTG
The DNA here is from genome assembly GCA_033763355.1 of Chitinophagaceae bacterium. Classification (GTDB taxonomy): domain Bacteria; phylum Bacteroidota; class Bacteroidia; order Chitinophagales; family Chitinophagaceae; genus JANRKT01. Next base: position 12,476 of record JANRKT010000180.1, read on the forward strand.
CAAATTGTAAAACAAACAATGCCACCCCTCCTCCGATACCGGTGACCAAAACCCTTTCATCTTTCTGTAAATGCGCCCTTGTAAACAATGCCCGGTAAGCGGTAAGCCCTGCAAGCGGTAATGCAGCGGCTTCAGTAAAAGAAAGATGAGTTGGCTTGGGATAAATATATTCTGCCCCCACTTTTACATATTCGGCAAAAGTTCCGTTTTCGGGCAGTCCGAGTATCATAAAAGATTTTTGCTGGGCCTTTGTATCATTGCCCCAGTTTAAAGAAGGGTTAATGATTACTTCTTTTCCTGTCCATTTTTGATTTACTGCGGTTCCGCAAGCCTCCACAATACCCGTACCGTCTGAGCCTAAAATAACAGGTAGTTTTATTCCCGCATACAACCCTTTTTGTACCCATACGTCCCTGTGGTTAAGCGCTGCTGCTTTGAGTTTGACCAGCACCTCATTTTCTGCAATAACAGGGTTATCGGTTTTTATAACCCGGAGCGGTTCTTTGATGTTGTACAATATTGCTGCTTTCATAATTGCGCTGCTGCGCAAAGATGAATGAAATGCGGCAAAAGAAAGATCAGGAAAGCGTGATATTTTCTGAAAATGGCGCTACAGATTTAACTGAGCGGTTTTCTTTATCAATTACAAAAATATAGCGGAGCTGTAGTTGTTTCCTGGCGAATATCCTACTCTGCGGCGCAGTTATAATTCCCATGGTTCCGGTATAGCCATCCATTTCAATGACGACGCTTGCATTTTTTTTATGCTGATTGCTGATGCGCTTCACTTCTTCCTGTAGCAACCTGCATTCCGGCATCAGCATGATTTTTTGTTTCATCTGCCTGCTGATAATGTATCCCTGTATCCTTTCAGCCATTAAGGCAATTATCAATATCACAACCAATAGCAACAACATAACTCATCTTTTATACTGTTCATCATTTAATGCTATGCAATTTATTCAGCGGGTACAAAACCATTTGTCGGCTGTTTTTCTTTTAATGCCCGTAACTCACCACACGTGAAATTTTCCATTCACCATTTTTTTTCTGCCAGATCTGTACAAACTTAAAAGTGCCGCAATCCTGTTTGCCGTTTTCTGTATGGCAAAAACGATGTTGCCCTATCTGTATAGCGCCATAGTCTTTTACCGGGTAAACTTCAAGGCTGCCTTCAACCAGGTCCCTTCTCAGGTCAGTGTTTCCTGATGCAGTTCTTGTCATAAAATCAATCGTGTGTTTATAACCTGTAAGTCCACCTAAGTCGTGATAAAACTCCAGATCATCTGTAAAAAAACTTTTAAATTTCTCTACATCACGTTTGTTAAAGGCATTGAAGAGAACGCTGTCCATATGTGCAATTTCCCTGTACAAATCCCGCTGGTCAGCAGCTTTGTTTTGAGAAGATTGACCCCGCATTAAACCAGGGCACAACAACATCAAGGCAACAAAGGCGACTGATATCGTTTCTTTAATCCTCATATCATTACTGTTACATTCTTTGTTTTCAATAAAGGGCTCCTTCATTTCCGTCCGGAGCCCTTCTTGTTTCAACTTCAACCTGTCTATTGAAACGCTCTTTATTTAATCGTTCAGTTCATCTTCAGCTTCAATACATCAAAAACAGAGATCATGGACTGGCGGCGTACAATGGTTTCTGACCCCTCTTTGTTTGTTTCATCGCCTGCTTCTGCTGTTTCTTTTTCTGTGTTTTTCCTGGAAGCTTCCGCATTAATTTTAATGTTCACGCTGGTGTCTTTGTTCTTTATCTTAATATCAATGGTATCGCCTTTCTTATACCTGTATTCCCCGCCTTTTTTTTCAGTGTCATCATTGTTTTCTTCATCCTTATCTTTTTTATCCACTCTTTCAAGCCCGTTTTCAGTCATTACATACCAAACATCACGTTCCCACCAGTAGCTGTTATCCCAGTCATCATCTATCTGTATGTTAATGCCCCTTCTGTAATTGGCGTTTACGGTAAACCAGCTATACCAGTCTGTACTGCGGTCTACTTTTATCATCTTGCCTACAGGTACTTCGACTACAACAAGCACCTGCTGGTTACGGAATTTGCTTTCTCTCGATATCGGAAAGCCTTTGGGCAGATACAGCACACTGTCTTTTTGTGTAATAGGGAAAGAAATTTTACCTGCAGTTTCTTCGCCTGCAACAGGCGATGTGCCCCTTGCAAATTTCAGGTTGGTAACATGGTAACTGCTGTCGTTGCTTTTTACCACCTTAATTCTTACTGTATTCAGCAACATGCTGTCTTCATTGGCTGAAAGAAAGGGGAAATCATCATCGTCATCAAACCAGGTAGTGCTGTAGTATTTGCCCTGTACTTCTGCAACATCAACAATCATCCTGTTTTTGGAGGGCTGAACAACAGTAACATCTTCCTTTACCGTACCAAGTCTTTTAAAATTCCTTGTAATCATGCTCGCCAGTAAAATCACACATACCCATCCTATCGTCCACAAACTGCCGAAAGTATAACCGAGATAATTATTTTTTGATTTAATGCCTGCAATCCTTCTGATGAGCCATATAACAGCTGCAATAATCGGTACACCGAGAAAGAGTAACAATGTGCCCCACGCCAGCAAGCTTTGCCAGAAACCTTCCAGTAAAAATTCTTTAAGAGGGAAGATGCCAACGCCTGCAAAAATCATGGCCATTAATGCTACAAACAAAGCAAATACCACAACGCCCGCTACAAAAAGAAAGAATGCTTTAAACAATACGCCAATCGCATTACCCAAACCACTGCCCGCAGATTTGGCTGCCGGGCCAACCTGTGTTGCAAATGCCTGACCTCTTTCTTTTACTTCTTCGCCCCATTTTTCTACTTTGTCTTTAATTTCTGCAGCTGTTTTTTCAGCACGGCCTTTTCCACTCTGCAGTTCTTCCTGCACGGTATGTTTAATACTTTCCAGGTCAACTTTTTCACCACGCATTTCCAGTTTTTCTGATGCTGTTGAAGCAAAAGGAACCACTATCCACAAAATGACATAAGTTATAAATAAAGTGCCGCCAAAACCGCCGAATACAACACCGGGGAAAGGATCAAAGTCCCAATCGCCAAATGAGTTACGGAAAACGGCATTGAGGATGCCTGTAATTAAGGGAAGGGAAAATATCAGCCTGGGTATCCATACCCCTATATTAAAATAACTGGCAATACCGCTGCACACACCAGCAATTACCTTACCATCGGGGTTGCGGTACAATCTTCTGCGTATGGTCTGTTCTACTGACCTTGAAGGAAGGATTATCCATAAAATAATATAGAGCAAAAAGCCTGCACCAAAACCACCGAATGTAATAAGCGCAAACAATATCCTTACTATGGTGGGGTCAATACGCAGGTAATTGGCAAGGCCGCTGCACACACCGCCTAATATTTTATCCTTGTCGTTCCTGTATAATGAGCCGCGGGGTTCATCTGTTTTTGCGCCCGTGCTTTGCTGCTGGTATGCTGTGCCTGCTGCTGAAGTTTCTGCGCCCATACCGTCAAAATCTTCAGGACGGCCGATGCCTGCAATTACAGCGTTTACTTCTGTTTCTGTTATGCAGGTAGCGCCTTTTTTCAGGTTCTCTGAAAACAGTTCTGCTATCCTGTTTTCAATATCACTGATGATCTCATCCCTTCCTTCTTCTTTGGCAAAATACCGGCGCAGACTATCGGTGTACTGTTTCAGTACATCATAAGCAGGCTCCTCTATCGGTATCACCCTACCCTGAAAATTTATATTGATTACCTTTTTCATTGTCTGTTCAGTTTTTATTGGTTGAAGTTGTTTGTAGTATTGACAGTTGAATGTCCGTTCTGGGTAATGGATTGCACCGCATTGGCAAGTTCCTGCCAGGTGGCTTCAAGCTCTTTGTAAAACTCTGCGCCTTTATCTGTGAGTGAAAAATACTTGCGGGGTGGCCCGCTGCTGCTTTCAACCCAGCGGTAGGTGAGCAGTTCAGAATTTTTTAACCTGGTGAGAAGGGGATATAAAGTACCCTCCAGTATATGCAGGTTGGCTTTCTTCATCTCTTCAATAATATCACTCGGATAAGCCTCACCCCGCTTAATAATAGAGAGTATGCAAAACTCCAGCACGCCTTTCCGCATCTGGCTCTGGGTATTCTCAATGTTCATACTTAAGAAATTTATTTGAGTTTCTGAATCGCCGGGGTGAGCAGCTTTTGGTACCTGTCGCTTTTTACAATAAAGCCATGCTGCTGATTCTTAAAATTCCTTTAGCTCTTCCTGATCACCCCATCGTATCTAATTCCAAAACAAAAATATGGTAATATTTGATACTATGCAATACATAGTACATAATTTTTTATAGTAGCTGGTGTCAGGTAATATCGGTTTTAGCATAGAACGCTTGACAGACAAAGGTTTCAGCGAATTTCAGGTCTTTTAACTTTTTTTCACAAATGGATGGATGGAAAAATAGTTTGACGGGCGGCCGGGTCAGGAAGTGCCTATATTATTTCTGTATAAACTGGTTCGGCAACCTGTTATTCAGTTTAAATTTGGCCATATCAATGATTTATGAAAAGACATTTTATTATCGCCACCATTTTGCTGCTGGCCCACGCAGCATATTGCCAAAACCCCTCTTCGCTTAACAAGAAAAAAGTAACATTACCCAACGGGTGGTCGCTTACACCCGCAGGCAGGAGTTTTGCTTTGGGAGACCTTCCATTAAATATTGCTGTATCCAAATCGCAGAAACGGATGGCGATAACCAATAACGGGCAAAGCATTCAATCCATTCAGCTTATAGATCCTGTAAAAGAAAAAGTATTGCACAGTGTTGTCATTCCCAAATCATGGTATGGGTTAAAGTTCAGTGCTGATGAAAGATTTCTTTATGCATCAGGTGGCAATGATAACCGCATCATGAAATATGAAATTGCAAACAACAAACTGGTTTTAAAAGACAGCATTCAGTTAGGCAAAATGTGGCCTGAAAAAATTTCTCCTGCAGGAATTGAAATTGATGATGCAAAGGACATACTTTATGTGGTAACCAAAGAAAACAATTCGCTTTACTGCATTAACCTCAAAACAAAAATCATCATCAAACAACTGAAATTAGAAGGGGAAGCGTATACCTGCTTGTTATCTCCCGATAAAAAAGAACTTTACATCAGTTGCTGGGGTTGTGATAAGATTGTGGTGTTTAATACAGCCAAGCAGGAGTTTTCAGGTGAAATAAAAACAGGCGATAACCCCAATGAAATGTGTTTAAGCAGAAGCGGTAAATATCTTTTTGTATGCAATGCAAATGACAACTCTGTTTCCGTAATTGATATCCTGCAGCGAAAAGTGCTGGAAACACTCAATTCAGCTTTGTACCCTGATGCACCCAATGGATCCACCACGAACGGAGTGGCTTTGAGTGCAGATGAAAAAACATTGTACATCGCAAATGCAGATAACAATTGTCTTACCGTATTTGATGTAAGCCGGCCGGGCTTCAGCAAATCGAAAGGTTTTATACCTGTTGGTTGGTTCCCAACGCATGTTAAAGTGATTGGAAAAAAAATCTTTGTTGCCAATGGTAAAGGGTTTTCATCCCTGGCCAATCCGTATGGCCCTAACCCCGCAAGAAAAAGGGAGCAGGTAATTTATCAGAAAGGCGACAGCACAAGGCCCGTTGATGTGCAGTACATCGGTGGTTTGTTTAAAGGCACCATGAGCATTGTTGATGAACCCAATGAAAAACTTTTAGGCGAATATTCAAAAGCCGTTTACTCCAATACTCCCTATAAAAAAGAAAAAGAATTTGTTGCCCATGGAGAACCAGGTAACCCCATCCCCATGAAAGTCGGCGGCCTCTCTCCCATTAAATATGTGTTTTACATTATTAAAGAAAACCGCACTTACGACCAGGTGCTTGGCGATATTCCTGAAGGCAACGGTGATACAAGCCTTGTTTTATTCGGAGAAAAGATTACACCCAACCAGCATGCCATTGCAAGAGAGTTTGTATTGCTGGATAATTTTTATGTTGACGGAGAAGTGAGCGCCGATGGCCACAACTGGAGCACTGCAGCTTATGCAACCGACTATCTTGAAAAGACCTGGCAAACCAGTTATGGCGGAAGGGGCGGTGAATACGATGCTGAAGGGAACCGTTCCATTGCAAACAACAAGAAAGGTTTTATATGGGACCATTGCAAACGGGCAGGTGTGAGTTACCGCACTTATGGCGAATTTGCAGACGATTACAAAGCCAATATCCCCGTACTTGAAGGACATTTTTGCCCTTACTATACCAGTTGGGACGAAAGCGTAAAAGACACTACGAGGTTTTACCAGTGGAAGAGGGATTTTGATTCAATGCTTGCGATTAACAAAGTGCCGCAGTTCAATTCGCTTCGTTTTATTAACGATCATACAGAAGGTTTGCGTAAAGGAAGGCCTACGCCTTTTGCACATGTGGCCGATAATGACCTGGCTACAGGAATGTTTGTTGAGTATTTAAGTAAAAGCCCCATCTGGAAAGAGACCGCCATATTTATTATTGAAGATGATGCACAAAACGGCGCCGACCATGTGGATGCACACCGCAGCACGGCTTATGTGGCCGGAGGGTTGGTAAAAAGAAAATTTGTTGATCATACCATGTATTCCACTTCATCCATGCTGCGCACCATTGAACTGATACTTGGCATACCGCCTATGAGCCAGTACGATGCAGCAGCCACACCCATGTGGAATTGTTTTCAGGCGGCACCCGATCTCACACCTTTTGCAAGCAGGCCATCAAATATTGATCTGAATGAAACTAACGTTGCCATCAATGAATGGCAGCGCCGTTCAGAACTCTTCAATCTCTCCAAAGAAGATGCTGTGCCTGACCTTGAATTTAATATTGTACTATGGCATGGCATCAAAGGAAGCTATATTCCATTTCCAGGGCCAAAGAGGGCGGCATTTGTGAAGATCAGGAAGGAGGATAATGATTAAAAATGCAAGGCATTATTGAGTTACGGAAGATTGGGTTGATAAACTGAGGGCATTATGCCGTTTCAACGCATCTTACAATTTGTACCCTTGTATATTGTTTTCTTTTCAGCTCTGACACTTTCAAATAAATAATAAAGCATCAGCTTTTAAATCGTCCTGATTTCTGGAAAACTTCTGCAGGACCCTTATATTGAGAATCACAGTTAGTTAATTTACCTGTGAAGCGCTGAATATATACTGCATGTTTTAACATTTTGCATGTAATTTTACCTGTACTTTTCAGTTATCCATTTGAGTCTTACCGCATAAGCACACGGTTACCTTTTTCAACCCCTTACCCGGCACTGTTTTTGTAAAAGTATTGTCATTTATGAGACAAACCCTGGCCATAGTTTTTATTTCAATCCATTTGCTCAGTAATACAGAACTGAGCCAGGTGGCCAGGATTCCCAAGCTTATTTCTCATTATTTCCAGCATCACCGCCAGGCCCCCGAAATCAATTTCATGGATTTTCTCGGCATGCACTATGGTGGAGATGACGGCACTTCTGCAGACGATGATATTGACAACCAGCTTCCCTGTCATAATAATGCTTACTCCCGTTGTCTTTTCAATGTATATTCACCGATGGTTCAGGATGATTTTTTCTTCAATGTTTTAGACTACAGTAATGTGGAGCATAATAATGTTATCCTGAACAGCATCCATTCCGAATATGTACTGCTTTTGTTAAAGCCTCCGCGAAAAGCATAGCGCTCCCTTTTCATTACAACCTTTTTGCAATGAACGACTTGATTATTGTCCGGGTCGTGGTATTGTTATTCCCGCATGCCGAAGCTGTTCCCCGCCGGTAAGGTGCAAACAGCAGGGTATCGGGAAACAGTAATACGCCTTCCTGAAAACCTTAAAACATGTGCTATGAAAAGCAGAAATAATTATTCTGTAATTGCCCTTGCGGCAGCGGTTGCTTTTTTATTTTACGCCTGTCGTCATAAAATTCCCGACATCTTCGGAAACAATAATGGCGGAACGGGATCAACTCCTCCGCCTGCCGGAAATAGTTGCAGTACCGACTCAGTGTATTTCGTAAATGAGATAATGCCGATTATTTCATCCAATTGCACAATGGGTGGTTGCCACGATAACATTACCCATGCAGACGGTGTGAACCTGACCACATATACAAACATCATGAAGTATGTAAA
>JANRKT010000181.1:0-7706 GCA_033763355.1 Chitinophagaceae bacterium
GTTACTCTTTTGTAGGGGTCAAGCTTGTCAACCGCTTCAATACTCAGCAGGGTTTCAAGGCTTGCAACAATTGCAAGTGTAACGGCAGTTATCCATACCGTGGGGTTATTCAGGTAACTGAAATCAGGAAATGTAAAGAAAGTAAAAAATGTATCCAGGTCTTTTGCAACAGGCAGCCCCACAAGGTGCTTTTCTTCAAGTGCAAATGAAGGAAATGAAGATTTAAACAGTTCATTCATTAAAACCCCTGCAATAACAACTATCAATGGCCCGGGTACCAATTGCAAAATTTTATTCTTTTTAATAAAGGGAAACTCCCAGAGAATAAGCGTGGCAAGGGATACTCCGCCAATGATCATAGCCGCCGGAGTAAAGTATTGCATAGCATGAAATAAACCCGAAAAAGTATTTTCATCGTTATCCTGAAAAAAAGACTCGTCTCCTGAAAAATCGTTATCATATCCTACCAGGTGCGGAAACTGCTTGAGTATAAGTATGATACCTATGGCGGCAAGCATACCTTTAATTACTGAGTTGGGTACATAATCCCCCAGTACACCGGCTTTTAAAAAGCCCAGGATAACCTGCATGATTCCAGCCAGCAAAACAGCCAGCGTAAATGCTTCAAAAACGGGCAGTTTACCGATGGCAGTTGCCACAATTACGGTTAAACCAGCAGCCGGGCCGCTGACGCTTAAATGGGAACCGCTCAAAAGGCCAACAACAATACCCCCGATGATGCCAGCAATAATACCTGAAAACAATGGCGCTTTTGACCCCAATGCAATGCCAAGACAAAGCGGAATAGCTACCAGTAAAACAACAACAGATGCTGGCACATCATACCTTGCATTTTTAAGCAGGTTTTTCATATACTCCAATTTTAAAGTTCGAAGAAAGGGGACACATTAACGATAATCTTATCGCTGGCAAGACAGCATTACGCTACACAATTGGGAGGGGGAGTATTAATATCATCTGAATGCCGGGATGTATATTTTTCAGAATGAGATGAAACAGTGCAGTAAAAACAGGAAGCCGGGTGGTACTGAAAGAAGTTTTCAGGGTAGTATTCAAAATTTTTTGAGGGGTCAAAGTTTTTTGAAGCCTGGTTTCCGCCATCGCAGGCGCCATGCGGAATTTCTTCAGTAAACTGGTTCTGATAAAGAAAAGACCCCACCTGCATGACAGGCGCAAACAGCAGTGAAAATACAAGTATAAAAAATAAAGCAGTAAATCTTTTCAATATCATGAATTGCAAAACTAATTCCGGCGGGTTATAGATAGCAAATGAAATTGTTAAGTTTTTTAACAAGTTTGTTAAAAAAATGTTGGGTATAACCGGAAATTTTTCAAACGATCAAATATTCAGTCCCCCGCAAACGCTTATAACCTGCCCGGTAATGTAATTGCCCCAGTCGCTTGCAAGGAACAATGCGGTATGGGCAATATCTTCTGCAGATGCAAAACGGCCCAAAGGGATACCCGCTTTGTACTTTTCTGCACCCTCCCCTTCTTTTAAATAACTTGTCATGTCAGTTTCTACAAAACCTGGTGCAATGGCATTGCACCTGATGTTGCGGCTCCCCAATTCTTTGGCTACGCTTTTGGTAAAACCAATAATTCCTGCCTTGGATGCGGCATAACTGCTCTGCCCGGCATTGCCCGTTTCTCCAATAATAGAACTCATATTGATGATGCTGCCGTTTTTGGCTTTCATCATGGGGCGGATGACCTGTTTGGTCATGTAAAAAACGCTGTTGAGGTTTACTTTAATCACATCATCCCATTGTTCAGGCGATAAACGGAGCAGTAAATTGTCTTTTGAAATACCGGCATTGTTTACACAAACATCTACAGCGCCAAATTCTTTCAGCACATCATTTACAAATGCTTCGCATTGGGCAAAATCGCCTGCATTGCTTTTATATGCTCTGGCTTTTACTCCTGAGGCTTTTAGCTTTTCTTCCAGTGCTTTTGCTTTTTCAGCGCTGTTGTCGCTTACATAAGTAAAAGCAACATGTGCCCCGTGTGCTGCAAATTTTAATGCAATGGCTTCGCCTATGCCGCGGGCAGCGCCGGTTATAATAGCCACTTTATTTTCAAGCAGTTTCATGATTAGTTTATATAAAAAACATTACAACAGAAAGCAATATTATTCTGTATATGACAAAAACAATAAGTATGTAAAGCACCAAATATATAACAGTTTTTAAAAGCGCCTTAAGTTTAGTCTCTTTGTAAAAACGGGTAAAGGCAAATGTGCAAAAAACGCCATTGGCCAGCCCGGCGACAGGCATGGTAATGTCATCCCCGATGATAAACCCTCCTTTCATTGTAAAGAGCCCGGCAATTAATAAATACACATTAATAAAAAACGGAATGATAAAAAAACTAAAGTAGAGGTAGAAGGTATTAAGCTCTGCTGCCAGGGTAAGATGGTCGAAATAGTATTTTTTCTTTCCGGGATACAGCAGAACCAATACAAGGGCAGAAAGCGGTATAATAACAAGCAACAACACTTTGGCAAACTTGGGAGATTTGGCATCAAACCTTACAGCGAGCTCATTAAAAGAGATTTTTTTGTTTTTGATTTTATTTTCAACCAGCATACTGGCATAAGGCTTGTATGGTTCCCGCAGATGAAATTTTAACGGCATGTTTAAACCCTGGAAATAAGGAAAGAGCAGGTAAAGTACGACGCCAATCAGAAACATATTCAACGGCTTAAAATATTTTTTGCGGATGCCGCTGGTTATTTCTGATGAAATGAACCCCGGGTTTGTAAAAAGCAGTCTGATGCTCTTCAGGAATTTGCCGTCCACATGTGTGAGGAAGTGAAATGATTCTTCAAAAAAATGCCTCATGGATTTATCGTGATCACGATACACTTTCTCTCCGCACTCATTGCAGAATTTACCGGTAAAAGTATTTCCGCAGCTTTTGCAAGTAAGTAATTCCGGCATGTAAAAACGGTTAGTGGGTTATTGCAAGAATCTCCTCCACATATTTCCTGTCGTTACTCAGCCTCGGCACCTTATGCTGCCCGCCAAGTTTTCCTTTGCTCTTCAGCCATTCGCTGAACACGCCTTTATTTAATGCTTTTATCAATGGCATGCGCAAAGCAATATCTTTATGGCGCTTGGCTTCGTAATCAGAATTGAGTTGTTTGAGCCCATGATCCAGTTCGTAGGCAAAGTGCTCCATGTTATCCGGATCTTTTTCAAATTCAATCAGCCATTCATGCGCCCCGTTGTTGTTGTCGCTGAAATAAACAGGTGCGGCGGTGTAATCATTCACCACGGCACCAGTCTGTCTGCATGCCATGGCAATGGCTTTATCGGTATTGTCAACAATCACTTCTTCGCCAAATGCATTGATGTAATGCTTCAGCCGGCCGCTTACTTTTATGCGGAAAGGGAATACCGAAGTAAACTGGATGGTATCCCCGATCAGGTACCTCCATAAACCGCCATTGGTACTGATGACCAGCGCATAGTTTTTTCCCGGCTCAACTTTGTTAAGCCCGATGGTTTGAGGGTCTTTTTTTCCGTATTCTTCAACCGGCATAAATTCCATAAAAACACCATGGTCTGTAAACAGCAACATGCCATCGCCGGAAGGGATATCCTGTGCAGCAAAAAAACCTTCGCTGGCATTGTACATTTCAAGGTAATGTACCTGTTTGCCTGTTAACTGAATGAATTGCTCTTTGTATGGCGTAAAGGAAACGCCGCCGTGCATATACAGTTCAAGACTCGGCCACACTTCGCCAATATTTGCTTTGCCGGTTATTTCCAGTATGCGTTTCATTAAAACAAGCGTCCATGTAGGTACGCCGGATATGGAAGTAACATTTTCTCCGATGGTATTTTTTGCCAGTTTTTCAATCTTGCTTTCCCATTCATCCATCAGGGCAATACTTAAGTCAGGTGTACGTATCCAGTTGCCCCATCTGGGGGAGTTTTGCAGCAATACTGCGCTCAGGTCGCCATAATGAGCCTCATTATTTACCGGGTGAATGGTATGGCTGCCACCGATAACGAGGCCTTTGCCGGTTAAAAGATCAGAGTCTGGATTGAAATTGTAATATAAAGTAAGGATGTCTTTTGCCGCTTTATAGTGACAGTCTTCAAGGCTTTCATCGCTGATGGGGATGAACTTGCTTTTATCGCTGGTGGTGCCGCTGCTTTTGGCAAACCAGTTAACGGGGGTATTCCACAGCACATTCTGCTCCCCATCCATAATGCGCTGGATATAGGGTTTTATATCATCGTATTCATGTATAGGAACGGTTTGCTTGAAAGACCGGATATTAAAGAGTTTGGAAAAATCGTATTTGCGGCCAAACTCTGTGTATTGGGCGGAAGTAACCAGGTCCTGCAATACTTCACGCTGCGCATCTATGGGATGTTTCATCCATCCTTCAATACGCCAGAGCCTCATACGGGCAAGCGATGATATGGCAGGGCTGAGGAGCTTCATACAATGGCAAAATAAGCAATCCGCTGAAATAACCGAATTACATTAAACGAAGATTAAAAAAGGAATAAATAATAATAATATTAAGAAGCAGTGTCATTCATGGTTTCTGTCCTCGCTTCCTCATGCAGGTAATCTTTGCGTTTCAGTTCAAAATTGCGGCCGAGGTAAAGCCTTCTTACCTGCTCATCTTTTGCCAGCTCTTCAGCAGTGCCATGCTTGAATATTTTTCCTTCAATCAGAAGATAGGCCCTGTCGCAGATGGAGAGGGTTTCATTTACATTGTGATCAGTAATAAGGATGCCGATATTCTTATACTTTAATCTTGCCACAACTGTTTGAATGTCCTCTACAGCAATGGGGTCAACACCGGCAAAGGGCTCATCCAGTAATATAAACTTAGGGTCCACCGCCAGTGCCCTTGCAATTTCTGTTCTTCTTCTTTCGCCGCCACTGAGCGAATCGCCGTTGTTTTTTCTTACATGTGTCAGCCGGAATTCATTCAGCAGCTCTTCCAGTCTTTGTTTTTGCTGCTGTTTACTGATGTTTGTCATTTCCAGCACAGCACTGATGTTGTCTTCCACACTCAGTTTGCGGAATACAGATGCTTCCTGCGGCAGGTAACCAATGCCCATCTGCGCCCTTTTGTACATGGGCAGGCCTGTTATGTTTTCGTCATTCAGGAAAACTTCCCCTTCGTCAGGTTTGATTAAACCAACGACCATATAAAAAGTGGTGGTTTTACCCGCCCCGTTCGGGCCGAGGAGCCCCACTATTTCCCCCTGCTTTACTTCAACCGAAACATGGTTTACCACGGTACGGTTGCGGTAGCGTTTTACAAGGTCTTTGGTATGTATGGTTAATGTCAATGCAGGTGAAATTATCAGTAAATGCAAGAATCGGTTGCAACGGCCGTTTATAAAGGGGCAAAAATAAGGAAGTTGCCGCTGCTGCCGGGCTTTTAAAATGGTCTTTAACAGATTTGCAATAACGCAGATTGTTAACTTATTTTGCAGCTTAATAAAAATAACAAGCCATAAACGGATGAAAGTAACAGACCACATCAAACAGGCAAGGGGCACATTGATTTCTTTTGAGATATTACCACCGCTGAAGGGAAAGAATATCAGTTCTATTTACGACCACCTTGACCCCCTGATGGAATTCAAACCTTCCTATATAAATGTTACCTATCACCGCAGCGAACATGTTTTCAAGAAAAAGGCCGACGGCACATTTGAAAAAGTGGAAGTAAGAAAAAGGCCCGGTACAGTAGGCATTTGCGCTGCCATCATGAACCATTATAATATTGATGCGGTGCCCCATATCATCTGCGGCGGTTTTACCAAAAGGGAAACCGAGGATGCGCTGATTGACCTGAACTTCCTTGGCATAGACAATGTGCTGGTGCTGCGCGGCGATGCTGCCAAAAATGAAACTTATTTTGAACCCGATCCCGAAGGGCATAAATATTCTATTGATTTAATGAGGCAGGTAGTGGAGCTGAACAACGGTATTTACCTTGAAGAAGACATCCGCAATGGTTTCCGTACGGATTTCTGTATCGGCGTGGCTGGCTATCCTGAAAAACATTTCGAATCACCAAACCTGCAAACTGATATGAACCACCTTAAGGCAAAAGTGGATGCAGGGGCGGAGTACATCGTAACCCAGATGTTTTTTGATAACCAGAAATATTTTGCATTTGTAAAAAACTGCCGTGAAGCGGGAATTGAAATTCCCATCATACCGGGATTAAAGCCCCTTACCAGTAAAAAGCAACTGAGTGTTGTGCCAAGAACTTTTCATGTTGACATACCTACGGAACTCAGTACTGAAATATTAAAATGCAAAACCGATGAAGAAGTGGAACAGGTGGGTACTGAATGGCTGCTTTCACAATCCCGTGAACTGAAACAGGCCGGGGTGCCGGTATTGCATTATTACACACTGGGCAAGCCGAGGGTGATATTTAATGCAGTGAAAGAGATTGTGTAAAACAAATGGAATAAGAGAGTTTCATCACATTCTTTACAACTTACTCATCGCCCTGCCCCTTCTCCGGCCGCATCTGCGGAAACAGCAACACATCCTGTATAGAAGGCTGGTTCATCATCAGCATGCACAGGCGGTCTATACCTATGCCAATACCCGAAGTGGGTGGCATGCCGTATTCCAGTGCACGCAGGAAATCATAGTCAATAAACATGGCTTCGTCATCGCCGCGTTCCATCAGCTTAACCTGTTCTTCAAAACGTTCACGCTGGTCAATGGGATCGTTTAATTCGCTGTAGGCATTGGCAATTTCTTTTCCGTTAATCATCAGTTCAAAACGCTCTACCAAACCCGCTTTGCTGCGGTGTTTTTTGGTAAGGGGGCTCATCTCTACCGGATAGTCAATGATAAATGTGGGCTGGATAAAATGATGTTCGCATTTTTCACTGAAAATTTCATCAACCAGTTTGCCTTTGCCCATGCTGGCTTCGGTATGCACCTGCAGTTTTTTGCAAACACCTCTTAATTGTTCTTCATTCATTTCAATCACATCAATGCCGGTATATTCTTTAATGGCATCAAAAATGCTGATGCGTTTAAACGGGGTTTTAAAGCTGATGACCTTATCGCCAACGGGCACATCAGTTGTGCCATGTAATGCCAGCGCTGACTTTTCCATCAGTTGCTCTGTGGTTTCCATCATCCAGAAATAATCTTTGTATGCAGTGTACCATTCAAGAATGGTAAACTCCGGGTTGTGCGTTCTGTCCATTCCTTCGTTACGGAAATTGCGGCTGAACTCATACACCCAGTCAAACCCGCCAACGATAAGGCGTTTTAAATACAATTCATTTGCAATGCGCAGATAAAACGGAACATCCAGTGCATTGTGGTGTGTAATAAAAGGTCTTGCCGCTGCGCCGCCGGGTATGGCCTGCAGCACAGGGGTATCCACTTCAATCGCACCTTTATCATTTAAAAATTCACGGATGGTATTAATGAGTTTGGTACGTTTTACAAAAAGATCTTTTACCTGAGGGTTGATGATGAGGTCTGCATAACGCTGCCGGTATTTGAATTCGGGGTCTGTAACTGCATCAAAAGTTTCGCCTTCCTTTTCCTTTACTACAGGTAATGGTTTGAGTGATTTGGTAAGAAAACTCAGTTCAGTAACATGCACAGATGTTTCGCCGGTTTTGGTGGTAAACACATAACCTTTAACGCCAACA
>JANRKT010000182.1:0-11035 GCA_033763355.1 Chitinophagaceae bacterium
ATGGCGTATGCTTTTCCTGAAACAAACTCATAATTAAAATGGCGGAATATCCAGTCGCGGTTAAAGCGTTTACCCGCATTGGTGGCATTAATCTTCATCTGTAGCGCCTTTCACGTAGCGTTTAATGATGCCCCTCCCGCTTTCGCGGATGAAGGTTACAATTTCATCCCTTTCGTCGCTGGCCGCTATTTCTTCTTCAATGTATTCCAGCGCCTGGGATGTATTCATCCCTTTGTTGTAAATGTTGCGGTATATATCAAGGATGTGGTTGATCTTTTCAACGGTAAACCCCCTTCGTTTCAACCCCACTGAATTTACACCTGCATAGCTCAGCGGGTCACGTGCCGCTTTAATGTATGGGGGAACATCTTTTCTTACCAGCGAACCGCCGCTGATAAATGCATGCTGGCCTATTTGTACAAACTGGTGCACGGCGCACATACCGGCAAGCCAGCCCCAGTCGCCAATAATTACATGCCCTGCAATTTGTGTATTGTTGCTGATGATGCAATTGTCGCCAATCAAACAATCGTGGGCAATGTGGCTGTAGGCCATAATCAGGCAGTTCCTGCCAACTTTGGTGGCCCACCTGTCTTTGGTGCCGCGGTTAATGGTAACAAATTCGCGGATGGTGGTATTGTCGCCAATTTCTATAATGCTGTCCTCGCCTTCATACTTCCTGTCCTGCGGAATGGCGGCAAGCACAGCTCCCGGAAAAATCCGGCAGTTCCTTCCTATCCTTGCGCCTTCCATGATGGTAACATTGCTCCCAATCCAGGTGCCTTCACCAATCTCAACATTCTGGTGTATCACTGTAAAAGGGTCAATTTTTACATTGGTGGCCAGCCTGGCATTGGGGTGAATATAGGTATGAGGATGAATCATTGAATGGCAAATTTCACGGATGAAAGATCATGTAATGCTGTATAAAAAAAGCCTCCGCAATGGCGGAGAGGTACAAAAATAAAGGTATTCTCATAACTGCCAACCACCCTCACCCTCATGTGCGCTTCACAAGCTGCGCCATTAAAACAGCTTCGGTGGCAATTTTGTTTCCAACGTAAACGGTTCCGTGCATTTCACAAAGCCCCCTTCTTATCGGGGCCATCAGTTCCATCTTGAGTATCATGGTATCTCCAGGAAATACTTTTTGTTTGAATTTGCAATTGTCAATCTTTACAAAATAGGTGTCGTATTGACCTGGTGGCATGGCATTCATGGCAAGTATGCCGCCTGTTTGAGCCAGCGCCTCCACCTGCAGCACACCCGGCATTACGGGGTTGTTGGGAAAATGGCCTGCAAAGAAATATTCGCTGAACGTAACATTTTTGATGCCTATAATATGTTTATCCGTCAGCTCAATAATTTTATCAACCAGCAAAAAAGGATGGCGGTGCGGAAGGCGCTGTTCTATCTGCTGCGTGTTGTAAAGCGGCGTCTGGTTGGGGTCGTACACAGGCACATCTTTGGTGTGCTTGTTCTTTTTGATGTATTGTTTGATTTTTTTTGCAAACTCCACGTTTGAATAATGGCCCGGCCGGTTGGCAATAATATGCGCTTTGATGGGGTAACCGATCAGCGACAGGTCGCCCACCACATCCAGCAGTTTATGCCTTGCAGGTTCATTGGGGAAACGCAGTTCAAGGTTATTGAGATAGCCTTCACTTTTTACTTCCATCTTATCCCTTCCGAATACTTTTGCAAGTCGGTTCATTTCATCATCGGTAACGGGTTTATCCACCACTACAATGGCGTTGTTGATGTCGCCGCCTTTAATCAGGTTGTTGTCAAGCAGCATTTCCAGTTCGTGTAAAAAACAAAAGGTGCGGCAGGGGGCAATTTCATCTTTAAAATACCTGATGCTTTTAAGGCTGGCATGTTGTGTGCCCAGTACTGGGCTGTTAAAATCAATCAGCGTGGTTACTTTATAATCCATGGATGGCATAGCCACCAGTTCAACCCTTTTTTGCTCGTTGTAATAAGTAATATTGGTATCAACGGTGTACCATGATTTGGCGGCTTCCTGTTCGGCAATTCCCGCTTCCTGAACAATTTCAACAAACGGTTCTGAACTGCCATCCATAATAGGTGTTTCGGGGCCGTTGATTTCAATAAGGCAGTTGTCAACCCCCATGCCTACCAATGCTGCAAGCACATGTTCAACAGTACTTACCCTTGCCCCGTTTTCTTCTAATGTTGTGCCCCTTGATGTATCTACAACAAGGTCGCAATCTGCTTTTATAAGGGGCTGACCGGGTAAATCAATCCGCTGAAACTGCAGGCCGTAACCCGGGTTAGCGGGTTTTAATGTCATATCCACATTAATACCGGTATGCAAGCCTGTTCCTGAAATACTTATCGGGGCGCTGAGCGTATGTTGCTTATCTGTATTAAAATTGGCGTCCATATTAATTTAATAGAGCGGCAAAGATACCTGATTTTTGTTTGCTGCCGGCTTGTTAAAGCCTGGTGATAACACTATTGATACTGATGGCGTATGTTATGTGGTGCAGGAATAAAATCAGGAAGGAGTTTTAAAAATTATTACGCATTTACTTTTTCAGCAAGCAGTTGCTGTACTAATTTTTCAAGCTCCTGCAAACGTTTTTCCAGTTCAGGCAAATTTCTTTGTATGGCCTGGCTGCGCAATGCGCTTGCATAATCAAAAGCGGGGCTGCCCGTAACAGCAGTGTTTGGGGTTTTTATTGATTTGCTTACGCCGCTTTGTGCATTTACTTTCGATCCGTCGGCAATGGTAATGTGGCCCACAATACCGGCCTGCCCGCCAATCATGGCATTGTTGCCTATTTTGGTGCTGCCGCTTACACCTGCCTGTGCAGCGATAACCGTGTTATTGCCTACTTCCACATTGTGGGCAATCTGTATCAGGTTATCAAGCTTAGCCCCGGATTTTATAATGGTTGATCCTAATGTTGCCCTGTCAATGGTAGCATTGGCGCCAATCTCCACCTGGTCTTCTATAATTACATTGCCAATCTGCGGAACTTTTTTGTAAGTGCCGTCGGGTTGGGGTGCAAAACCAAAGCCGTCGCTGCCGATAACTGTGCCGGCATGCACCACAACATTTTTACCAATTACACAATCCTTATAAACCTTTACCCCGGGATATAAAATGGTATGGTCGCCTACAGTTACATTATCTCCCAGAAAAACCTGCGGAAAAATCTTTACGTGGTTACCGATCTTTACATTATCACCTACATAAGCAAACGTGCCTATGAAAACATTTTCGCCAACAGATGCTGAAGGCGAAATATAACTCGGCTCCTGTTTGCCGCTTAATTGGGCGGTTACCAGTTCCTGGTATTTGCTCAGCAGCAAAGCAAAAGCGGTATAAGCATCGGGTACACGTATCAATGTTGCTTTAACAGGCTGCTTCAGCTCCAGTGTTTCATTTACAATTATTATTGACGCACCTGTGCTGTACAGGTATTCCTCGTATTTGGGGTTGGCAAGAAAAGAGAGTTGCCCCTCTCTTGCTTCTTCAATTTTACTGAATGAGTTTACTGTGGCCAGAGGATTGCCATCAACCTTACCATTAATCAGCAAGGCTATTTGTGCAGCAGGAAATTGCATAGTCCAGAAGCGTTGGGCTACGGGCAGATAGCTACAGGCTTTTTAGTCAGTAAGGCTTTTTTTATGAACAGGCTTACTGCCCGTGGCCCAGGCCCATAGCTACTTAAAGTAACAAATGTAAAATTTTTTCACCGGGCGGGACAGGTTTTGGTGAATAAGGGCATTATCAACCCCCGATATGTCTTTTACGGTACCATCTTTAAACAGGATGTTAATTCTTTCATCGGCTAAATTATACAGGCTGTTTACGGTTTCTCCGGTAAAAACGAGATAAGTTACATCTTCGGCGCCAAGCTTCAAATTTTCTTTAACGGTTTTTCTTTTTTCTTCCAGTTCAGCAGCGGTGATGGGCTCCTGCTGCAGCCTGACTTTTAAAAGACGACGGTTTAAAACATTTTCGCACAGGGTTGACAGTACTTTATCCGGATGGCGCCGCCATGTTTTTATGGATGATACCACATCGGTGTCATCCAGCTGGCAAAAAAGATCAAGATGGCCGGCCATTTTACCCTTTATTTTATTCAGCAAAAATTCATTCAGCGGGTTGGCAACGGCTACACTTTTTTCATCCTGCTGCCCGAGCCATTTGGCCCTTTCGAGGATTTTAACCAGCATCATTTCAGCGCTCAGTACCGTTTTGTGCAGATATACCTGCCAGTACATCAGCCTGCGTGACACCAGGAATTTTTCAATGGAATAAATGGCTTTTTCTTCCACCATCAGTTCGTTGTTATGAACCGTTAGCATTTTAATGATCCTGTCATAACCTATCACCCCTTCGCTTACGCCTGTAAAAAAACTGTCCCTGCTCAGGTAATCCATACGGTCAACATCCAGTTGGCCGCTTACCAGGTGGTGCAGGAACTTTTTGGAATGTTTGCCGGTAAAAATATCAATGGCCGCACCCAATGCACCATTAAATGTTTCGTTCATTTTCTGCATCAGTAAAAGCGATAACTCTTCGTGGTGCATGTTTTCAATCAATACACTTTCCAGCGCATGTGAAAAAGGGCCATGCCCGATGTCGTGCAGCAGTATGGCAATTTTAGCGCCCCGCTCTTCTTCTTCAGTTATTTCAAATCCTTTGCTTTTAAGTTCTGCAAGTGCAAGGCACATGAGGTGATAGGCCCCCAGCGAATGGTGCAGCCGGGTGTGCACGGCGCCGGGATAAACAAGGTGCGCCAATGCCATTTGCTTGATGCGGCGCAGGCGCTGGTACCAGGGATGTGAAACAACATCGTAAATCAATTTATCATCAATGGTAATAAAACCATATACGGGGTCGTTGATGATTTTACGGAAGCGCATGCAACAGATGAATTGTTAAATTGGTTGTAACAGCTAAGTAAAGCTAAAAAGCGGTAAACTAATAACTAAATTTGAAAGGGAGCGGTAAGCAGTTGGCAGTCTGCAGTAAGCAGTACACAGTAAGCAGTAAACAAAGGTGGCAAGCAGATGAAATTCAAATTAGTCAAATCGCAGATCACAAATCACAACTCGTAAATCACACATCCTTTATGTCTTTAGCAAAAATACTCTGGGTAGATGATGAGATTGAAAGCCTTCAGTCGCAAAAAATGTTCCTCGAAAACAAAGGCTATGAAGTAAAAACATTTACCAACGGTTTCGACGCCATTGATTTTGTGAAAGACCATCCTGTCGATGTGGTGCTGCTGGATGAGACCATGCCCGGTATAACGGGTTTGGAAACACTTGCCAAAATGAAAGAGGTAAACCAGCAACTGCCCATAGTACTCATTACTAAAAATGAAACTGAGAACCTGATGGATGAGGCCATCGGTTCGCAGATAAGCGATTACCTGATAAAGCCGGTTAACCCCAACCAGGTGTTATTGAGCCTTAAAAAAATAATTGACAACCGGAGGCTGGTGGCGGAAAAAACCATGACGGCCTACCAGCAGGAATTCCGCAGCCTGTTTATGGCGCTTAACAGCAACCCCAGTTACAATGAGTGGATGGACATTTACAAAAAGCTGGTGTATTGGGAACTTGAAATGGAAAAGAGTGACAGCCCCGAAATGCAGGAAGTATTGCAGACACAGAAAAGCGAAGCCAATACCGAGTTTTTTAAATTTCTCAGCAGGCATTATGCTTCATGGGTAAACCCCAAAAATGCGGAAGCCCCCATCATGAGCCATACTTTGTTCCGCTATAAAGTTTTGCCGCATATTGAAAAAGGTACACCCACCATCTGGCTGGTAGTAGATAACCTGCGTTACGACCAGTGGAAAACCATTCAGCCCATATTTGCCGAGAGTTTCCGCATACAGGAAGAAGATACTTTTTATGGCATACTGCCCACTGCAACACAGTACAGCCGCAATGCCATGTTTGCGGGGCTGATGCCGGTGGATATAGAAAAACAATTTCCCGTTCAATGGAAAAACGATGATGAAGAAGGGGGCAAGAACCTGCATGAAGAAGAATTTTTCAGGGGACAACTGAAGCGTTTAAAAAGAGAAGACATCCGTTTCTGCTACAATAAAATCATCAACAACCACGAAGCGCAGAAACTGGTTGACAACATACACAACCTGCTGAACTACGACCTCAGCATTATTGTTTACAATTTTGTGGACATGCTGAGCCATGCCCGTACAGAAATGGAGGTATTGAAAGAACTGGCAAGCGATGAAATAAGTTACCGCAGCATTACCGCAAGCTGGTTTGAACATTCACCATTGCACCAGGCGCTGAAAAAGATTGCAGATAAAAAGATCAACCTGGTACTGGCAACTGATCATGGAAGTGTAAGGGTAAAAACACCCTATAAAGTAATCGGCGACAAGCAGACCACCGCCAACCTGCGCTATAAACATGGCCGCAACCTGAATTATGAGGCACGTGATGTAATGGCCTTTCGTGACCCGAGGGAAGCAGGGCTGCCGGTGCCTACCGTAAACTCATCTTTTATTTTTGCAAAAGAAGACGGTTACCTGTGCTATCCCAATAATTACAATTATTACGTAAACTATTACCGCAACACTTTTCAGCACGGAGGTGTATCGCTGGAAGAAATGATTGTGCCTGTGGTGAGGATGAGCAGTAAGTGAGGGCTATTGGTTTTTTTTCGTAATCACAATCTGATCTTTCAGCAGATCGAATAGTTTTTTATAGAAATCCTTGATTTCCGGATATTCTTCCTTCGAAAAAATTGCTTTCCTTATTTCAAGCGTCATTCTGCAAACAGCATTGGTTCCTTCATATGCCGAAAACCGCCTGAAATAAAGTGTGGAATCGGTATTGATAAGCGTAATATTTTTGGGAACGCTTTCAAAATTCATATCGCCGGGTAAACGCAATGTAATATTGATAAAATACTGCTGGTTGCACCCAAATTCAATATCAGTTTGCCGGGATTCACTGGTGAAGGGGTTTTTGCGGAAGTTTGTGAGCAACGAAGGGTTAAACAACAGGTAATCTCCCGCCTTTTCAGTTTCAGACCTGAAATTAAATTTTTGAACAAGCGGCAGTTGTTCGTTCTCTGTATTTTCTTCTGTAAAACCTGTAAATGTTACAGGTGCTGCTTTTATTTCAAATTCATCGTCATCATCTTCTTTTTTATCTTTTGAGCTGAAGTATATATCCTTAGCATAATCTGAGAGATTTATAAGAGCTTCTCCTTTTATCAATGTGCCTGAATCAATGTGCGCTACTGCAGAGAATGTTTGTCTCATCAGCGGACGTGTATCTGTAACATAAACCCATCTGCCATTTAAACTGTCAAGCAGAAATGCCTCCCTGTTAAGAATGTTAAACGGCGGAATTTTGTATGAGCCGTGGGTTACAGTGCCGTCAAGCACATAATTTACGCCATTAATGGTATCCCTTGCAAATATTGCCACACCATTAAATTGTCCGGGATTAGGAAAAGCTTTGTTTATTTTACCGTTTTCATGTGTGCTTGTAAGCAGGGCATGAGCCTGAATATTACATTTCCGCAGCAGGTTAAGCAAAATCAGATTAATCTCAGCGCTGTTTCCTGATTTGGTTTTCCAGCATTCATTGAGGTCTTCTGCGTAAAAAGTCCGCACTTTATCCCATTTCATTTTACTTTTAACATGATGGTAGATATAACCGATTTTTTCATCCGGAGAGGAAAGCCTGCCTGCTGAATCAAGTATGTATTGCGTGCTGTCAATGTTTTTACGAAAATGGCTGCCAAAAAAACTTGAGTCGGTAAATATGCTGTTTATAACAGCCCATTTTTCGTCAGTACTGAGTCTTGCATTAACCAGCCCAAACCTGCCTGGTTTCAAAAAGAACTCCATGCGATGAAGATTGTCATTTATAGACCCCATATAAGGCTCTGACTTAAACGCATAAATGTTTTGCGCAGAAAAAGTAAATCTGTTTTTCAGGGCGGAATAAAGTGACTCTTTCTGCTCCCTAACAGGCAGGTTTGTTACTACATTCTTTTCAAGGTGGCTCAGATAAGGAATGGCAATTCGGTATACAGATAAACGAACAGGAATATCAGATTGAAGTACCCAGGGAACAAGATGAATGGAGCTTTTCTCTGTTCTTGTATACCTGTATTCAATTACTGATCCGGGTTGAACGTTTGGGAAAGTAAAACTTACTTCCTTTATATCGTCTTCTGATTTGTTCTTGAAAATTTGACCTTTTTCAATTTTCTGCGTAGTAATGCGTCCTGTACTGCCGATACTATATATAATACCAGAGACATCAGAAATTTTTGTATGTTTTTTCCTGTATAAATAGGGTATTTTGATGTTAGCCCTTTTAAGCCCTTTGTTGTTGAATATCTTTATTCTTATCCTCTTGTCTATTATCAGCTTGATATCGCCGCTAAACGTTATTCCATAATCAATATCCGTATAATCAAGAAGCACCATTGCATCAGACCCGGCATCAATGGGGCATTCTTTCATCTGAAGGTCAGCTATATCAATTTTGCCGTATGAAGGAAAAGACGTTTGGGAAAACCCGGTAATAAAATAACATGCAAACAGAGCTATAGTAATTGTGGATTTCATATTCAGCAGCCAAAATGCTGTACAAAATAACGAATTTTGCAGCGCTATATTTTTCACTCCACCCACATACAAACCATACTTGCGCCATTCATATATGACGGGGTAAAAACAGAACTCCTGTTTACCGCAATAATTTCTCCGTCAGCGCCAAGGTCCCACAGTTTTCCGCGAAGGCTGACGGTAATGCCATAAGGGGCGCCTGTTGTTTTGATGCGGGCAGGCAAAGTGTATTTCATCCATGCTTCTCCCAATGTAATTTTACCCATATCATTTTTATCAACATATGCAGGCGCTTCAAAACAGCTGTAACCTTTCCATGCTGTTTTCATGGATCCGTCTTTTGAGGTGTAGGAAGGAACAGCAATAAAACGGGGGTTTTTATCTTTTAATACATCATAACAATCCGGGTACCACGAATCGGCGCAGATGAGTACAGCCGACCTGCCAATCGGCAAATCAAATACCGGTATTTCAGAAGGAGGGCATTTGGTAATAAATGGCAGTTCATCAGCAGTGGGGTAAACTTTTTTTACCAGTTGCGGTTGTATGCTTCCGTCAGGATTGAATATGGCTGTTACATTGTATAATGACCCCTTCTGTATTTTTATTTTTCCTTTTTTAACAACAGGGTTGGGCAGCAAAATGGAACCTGCGATAATGGTTACCTTATAATTTTTTGCAAGCGTTTCAAAAACCTCCTGGTAAGTTTTGGCCATTTGTGCGCCCTTCATGGCAAAGGCTGCATGTTTTTGTATGTCTTCAGCCGAGTCAGGTGCAATAAAATAATGTTTCAGGAATGAGAAGAAGTTGGAGGCTACATAAGTGGTTAATGCTCCCGTTGAAGTTTCAGCCTCATAAACTGAATTCTTTTCTCCTTCCAGCACCAGCCATGCGCCAATGTATTCTGGAAAAACAATAACTGATTTTTCATTCAGCCACCCTTTTTCTTTTGCTGCAATTAAATAGCCTTCTATTTTTTTCTGGAAATGTTCTTTGCTTGCATAATCGGTTGTTTCCATATAAGGGTTAATGCCGATAACATTGCCTTTGCCCGAGTCAACATTCAAAACAAAAGTACTGTCAAGGTAAAGTTGCACATTTACCGGCGGCACCGATCTTCCCAGGAACGACCAGGTAAAATAGGCCGTTAAAAGAACGGCAAATACAAGCAAGACAATACGAAGAATTTTCTTCATAGTACAGGGTTGAAGTGATACATGAAGATAAGACGCTGTTTAAAATTAAATACATGCATTTTGCAGCCATGCTATTACCCGGCGGGAAAAACGCCGGTAATGCATGGTTTGTTATCAACATTTGCTTTGCTGTATGTAGAAAAGTTTAACAGCCACAAAAGCATCTGTGAGCCATATAGCTTAAATTTGCAGAAAGAAATAAATCCATGTCTTTAAAATACAATGTTCCCACCCTTGATAAAATTGAAAAGATACTTGAAGAAGCCGGATATGTAACCCGTTATGAAAGGGGCACATTCCAGAGCGGTTACTGCATACTGGAGCAAAAAAAAGTAGTGGTGCTGAATAAATTCCTGCAAACAGAAGGCCGTATCAATACACTTGTAGATATTATTCCCCAACTGAACATCCCCGCTGATATACTTACTCCTGAAAGTAAAAAAATATATGAAGAAGTGATGGGAAGGTTTGAAGCCGAAGAGAAATGATGATGTAAAAACTATGGTGCTTCCTGTATCTTATCCCTTGTGCCTTGGTTCTTGTGTCTTGTATCCTGGTTTTTCCCCTTGTGTCTTGTCCCTTGCGCCTTGTTCCTTACTTTTGGCCTGTGAGTTATCCCCCTTTAAAAATAACTTTTCTTGGCACGGGCACCAGCACCGGCATCCCGATGATTGGCTGCAGTTGTGAAGTATGCACTTCAGTTGACAGAAAAGACAAGCGCCTGCGCAGCAGCGTGATGCTGCAAAGCGCCACTACAACAATCGTGGTGGATACCACTCCTGATTTCCGCTACCAGATGCTGAGAACAGGCACAAAACATGTGGATGCTATTATATTCACGCATCCGCACAAAGACCATATTGCCGGCCTTGATGACATCAGGGCATATAATTTTTTTTCTCAGAAACCGATGCAGATTTATGCCAACCCCTTAACAGAAGAAGCTTTGAGAAGGGATTTTCATTATGCTTTTGCCGACTTTAAATATCCGGGTGTACCGGAAATAAACCTGAACGAAATTGACCAGTCGCCATTTGTTGCCGGCGATATACCCGTTACCCCTTTGCTGGTATGGCATTTAAAAATGCCGGTATTCGGGTTCCGGTTTGGTAAGTTTACCTATGTAACCGATGCCAACCGTATTGATGAAGAAGAACGGGAAAAGATTTACGGCAGCGAAGTGCTTGTTCTGAATGCTTTGAGAAAAGAAAAACACATCTC
>JANRKT010000183.1:0-7278 GCA_033763355.1 Chitinophagaceae bacterium
TTTTCAGACAGGCTTATTTAAAAACGGGCAGCCTTGTTTTTTCTGTATCTTTTATTTATCTGATTTCACTTATTTTTGCCTTTTAATGAGCCTTTCCACCAAACATCTTTTAGGGATACGTGAACTTGATCCCGGTGACATTAATCTTATTTTAAATACTGCTTCACAGTTTAAAGAAGTTTTACAGCGCCCTATTAAAAAAGTTCCTACCCTGCGGGATGTAACCATTGTAAACCTATTTTACGAAAGCTCAACACGTACAAGGATTTCTTTTGAACTGGCTGAAAAAAGGCTGAGCGCTGACGTGATTAATTTTTCCGCTTCAGGTTCTTCGGTATCAAAAGGGGAAACGCTTCTTGATACGGTGAACAACATTCTTTCCATGAAAGTGGATATGGTAGTGATGCGGCACAGCGCCAGCGGTGCGCCGCATTTTCTTGCCAAACATATACCTGCAGCGATTGTAAATGCAGGCGATGGTATTAATGAACATCCGACACAGGGGTTGCTCGATGCTTTTTCCATGAGAGAAAAGACAGGCAGCCTGGAGGGATTGAAAGTGGCTATTATCGGGGATATTATGCATTCCCGTGTTGCCATGAGCAACATTTACCTGCTGAAAAAAATGGGAGCCGAAATAACTGTAGCCGGGCCGCCAACGCTTATTCCCAAGTATATTCACGAAGCTTTTGGTGTGAGGGTGGAATACAACCTGAAAAAAGCGTTACAATGGTGCGATGTGGCCAATGTGCTGCGCATACAATTAGAACGGCAAAACCAGGTATTGTTTTCATCGCTTCGTGAATACAGCCTTGCATATGGCATCAACAGACAACTGCTGGACAGCCTGAACAAAGAGATTGTGGTGATGCACCCGGGCCCCATAAACAGGGGTGTTGAACTGGACAGTGATGTGGCCGACAGCCGCCAGTCAATTATCCTGCAGCAGGTGGAAAATGGCGTGGCAGTAAGAATGGCGGTGTTATATCTTTTGGCAAACAGGAATAACTGAAGTATGATGTAATACAGGTGATGAATAGCGGGAAAGTGAAAGTTCTTATACATATACACTTTGCACATCATACTTCGTACTTCTTACATCTAACATTTTATATATGTCCCGCATCTGTCTTTTCCCCGGCACTTTCGATCCCGTTACACTGGGCCATGTTGATATCATTACAAGGGCATTGCCGTTGTTTGATAAGATTGTTGTCGGTATTGGTATCAATGCATCAAAAGCGCCAATGTTCAGCCCTGAGCAAAGGATGCTCTGGATAGGTGAAATTTTTAAGAATGACCAAAGAGTGGAAGGCGCAGTGTATGAAGGGCTGACGGTTGATTTTTGCAGGAAGATAGGGGCAAGGTTTATACTGAGGGGCATCCGTTACGTAAGCGATTTTGAATACGAAAAAACTATTGCAGATGCAAACCGCACCCTTGATAAGAACATTGAAACCATATTTCTTACCGGCGAACCCAAATACACATCAGTTGCTTCTACCATTGTAAGGGATATTTTGCGCAACGGAGGCAATGCATCACCTTTTCTGCCCGATGTGGTGTATAAGTCTGTCAAGGATAATTTCCTGGTTTAGTTTTTTTTTACTTTTTACCTTTTAATTTTTTATGTCCATCTGGTTCAATAAAAATTTGCAGCTTGAAGATTTTGCTGATTTGGGAAAGGATACACTTGGCGCCCATCTTGGTATAAAGTTTATGGAGCTGGGCGATGATTACCTGAAAGCCACCATGCCCGTTGACCACCGCACCAAACAACCTTATGGTTTATTACATGGCGGCGCATCAGTTGCACTTGCTGAAACTTTGGGCAGTGTGGCCTCACATTATATTGTTGACAGCAGCAGGTTTCTTACTGTTGGCCTTGAAATAAACGCCAATCATATACGGGGAGTAAAGGAAGGATATGTAACAGGCACATGCAGGCCGTTGCATATCGGCGCTTCGACACATGTATGGGATATTCGAATAACGGATGAAAAAGAAAAACTGGTTTGTGTGAGCAGGTTAACTGTAGCAATTATAAATAAAAAAATTTAAGATAAAATCCCTGTAGTTTTTATCACCTCAACAACCGAAGGATAAGAGTTTTTCATTTTTTCTTCTAAAGCCTTTGGTTCAACCCAGACAATTTCATGAATATCTTCTTCGGTTTGCGGGGTTAACGGGTCGGCAGAATGGCCTGTCATCCCGTACCAATGTGATTCCTTCAGTATGTGTTTACCAAATTCATCATAAGTGTGGTAGGTAACTGTAATTTTATCTTCAAGCTTTACCTGCTGCAGTCCGGTTTCTTCCTTCACTTCCCTTAAGGCGCAGTCTTCTAATTTTTCACCTTTATCCAGTTTCCCTTTGGGCAAATCCCATTTTCCCCGGCGGAAGATCATCAAAACCTGTTTCTTCTCGTTTAATACCATGCCACCTGCAGCCAGCACAATGCTAAACTGTTTCCAGAATGCCTTTTTCAATTTTTCAAGATCATTGTGATAATAGATGCCCGCATGTACATTTTCCTGGCGCATTTCGTGTATCATTGATTTAATGGCAGGGGTGGAGAACTCATCAATAAACACGGCATCGTCATGGTGTGCATATACATTTATTTCCTCGTTCAGTTCATCACAGAGAAAAAGCGGTTTGTCGTTAAAGTAGATTTTTACGTACATAAATAAATTTCGGTTTTCGGGTTGCAAACTTCAAATTTGCGCAATGCATTCACAAAGCGATGTCACAGGGCAGAAAAAAACATTTATGTCTTCCAACGAAAAAGCAGTGGCAGAAAAACTGTTACAAATTAATGCGATCAGGTTAAATCCCCAACAACCTTTTACCTGGGCCTCAGGCTGGAAGAGCCCCATTTACTGCGATAACAGGAAGGTACTTGGTTTTCCTTATATCAGGGATTTCATCAAGAGCGAAATGTGCAATGTAATATTTGAACAGTTTCCCGAAGCCGAGTTGCTGGCCGGCGTTGCTACTGCGGGCATTGCATGGGGCGCCATGGCAGCCGACCAACTGAAGCTTCCTTATATCTATGTTCGCCCCAAACCCAAAGAACATGGATTAGGCAACCAGATTGAGGGCTACTATGAAAAAGGGCAGAAGACAGTGGTGGTTGAAGACCTGATTTCAACCGGTAAGAGCAGCCTGCAGGTTTGTGAGGTGATAAAAAATGCCGGGCTTGAAGTGGCAGGTATGGTATCTATCTTTAATTATGGTTTTAATATTGCTGATGAAGCCTTCACGCAGGCAAATATTACTTATCGTTCACTCACCAATTATGAAGTGCTGATACAACTTGCAACAGAGAAAGGTATTGTAAGCAGCGAACAGCAGAATACTTTGTTAAACTGGCGGAGCGACCCTGCCAACTGGAAAGGGAATTGATAATTTTGAATTAAACTACCCTCATATGAAAAAAATCAGCTTCCTTATTTTATTTATCAGCGCATTAGGCATTGCTGCAACGGCGCAGCAGAAAAAACCCGTAACAGTAAGGATCAGCACCCCCGGTGTGCAGTGCGAAAGCTGTAAACAGCGGATAGAGGATTACCTGAAATATGAAGACGGAATAACAAAAGTAATGGTGAATTTCAGACAGCATGTGGTAACCGTAACTTATATGGCTGACCGCACAAATATTGAAAACATCAAAACAGCCATTGCCAATGTGGGATATGATGCAGATGATGTAAAAGCTGATGAAGAGGCTTATAAAAAACTCCCTAAGATTTGTAAGCGCACTGAAGACGGGGGGCATCCCAAGAAGCATTAATCAGTCTTTTCCCTGAACTGTTTCGGTGATACCCCAGCATACTTACTGAAGAACCTGGAAAAATAAGCCGGGTCTTCAAAATTCAGCCGGTAGGCAATTTCAGAAACACTGTACTCGGTATGCTTTAAGTATTTCTCCGATTCAAGAAACAGAAATTCATGCACTATCTGCAAAGCTGATTTACCAACTGTGGCCTGGCACACACGGTTTAAATGCACAGGAGTAATATTCAGTTCACGGGCATATTCATTAATGGATTTCATGGGTGTATAAGATTGTTTGACGCTTCGCCGAAAAGCACTGAAGTAGCGGGCATTCCTGTTATTGGTGGCAAAAGGTTTTTCAGATCTTTCAAGTGCAATCCTGAATATTTTACCCAGCAGCAAGCTCAAAAAACCCTGCAGCGCCATGCCCCTCTCAGGTAAATCTTCCTGCATTTCATCATGCAGGCCATATACAAGCTGCCTGATAATGGGAAAGCTTTTATTATTCCCCAGTTTATTCAATATGCAAACTTTATTCAGCTCAGCCAGCACATGCTGTGCTGAATGAAAAACACTTTCTATGTAGGAGGAAGAAAGTGTAAGTACCATCCCTTTTATATTTTTACTCACATCCAGCCCGTGTAAAGTATTTTCGGGAATGGTCACAATAGCAGGCCCGGTTACATGTTGCCTGTTATCAAAAGTATAATATACATTGCCCCGTTCAATTAAGAATACCTGGAAAAGGTTGGCGTGCAGATGAGGGCTGATGACCCAGTTGTGTTTTTCACTCCGGTATTCCATCGTTTCGCAATGCAGAAAATCGGGCAGGAGGAACTCTTCTTCACCATACAGGCCAAAACGGAGAGGTTTGTTTTTTGAAACAGGCATTACAGCGGAATATAGTCTTTAATCATACGAGAAAGCTTGTTAACCCTCTAAGTTATTTATTTCAAACAACTGATGACCTCCGTCAGGGTTGTTTAAAAATGTTTGAATTATCCAAGTAATCTTTTCATTTATCCAAAGATAAAGGAAAGGGTGAGATGTATTTTCGTTCTTCTTATTTTATCATTGCGATTCCATTTGCTGTATGACTGCTAAAACACAGGTTGCCATCATCGGTGCAGGCCCCGCAGGGCTCACATTGGCCCTTTTACTTCACAGGGCAGGGATACAATCAACTATTTTAGAATTTCGGAGCAGGGATTATGTTGAGTCAAGGGTAAGGGCAGGGCTGCTGGAACAAAACACCGTAACATTGTTCAATGAGTTAGGCGTTGCAGACAGGTTAAATAAGGAAGGTTTGCAACATCATGGGGTGTATCTGAGTTTTGATGAACAACGGACCCGTGTTCCTTTTGATGAACTTACCGGCGGACGCTGCATTACCATTTATGGTCAGCAGGAAGTGGTGAAAGATTTAATAAAAGCCTGTATTGAAAGGGGAATAGAAATTCAATTTGAAGCAGAAGCAAAACAAATTAATGGTATTGAAACCAATTCTCCCTCCGTTGTCTGTCAGCAAAACGATCAGCAGCATGTTTTGAACTGCGATTTTGTTGCAGGCTGTGATGGCTTTCACGGCATCGCAAGAAAGTTATTGCCAAAAAAATCTTACAATGAGTTCCGGAAAGATTACCCTTTCAGCTGGCTGGGTATTCTGGCTCATGCTAAACCATCCAGCGATGAACTGGTATATGCGTACCATCAGCGTGGGTTTGCTTTGCACAGTTTAAGAAGTGAAACGGTTAGCCGCTTATATATACAGGTGGATAATGACGATAAAGCGGATAACTGGAGCGATGACAAAATCTGGAATGAATTGAGTTTGCGCCTGGGTGCAGAAGGTTTTCATTTAAACACCGGTGAGATTTTTGAAAAAGCCATTACGCCCATGCGGAGTTTTATGATTGATAATTTACAATACAGCAGGTTATTTCTTGCAGGAGATGCTGCACATATTGTTCCGCCAACCGGAGGGAAGGGGTTGAACCTCGCAGTTGCGGATATTAAATGGCTGTCTGAAGCTTTAATTCATTTTTATAAAAACAATAGGGAAAATTTATTACAGGCTTATACAAGCAATGCGTTGCGCCGTGTATGGCGGGCACAGGATTTCAGTAACTTCATGACCTGTCTGTTCCATAAACAGGCGGAGCATGGCTCGTTTGAATATCATTTGCAAAAAGCGAAATTTGATTACATAAGATTATCGAAAGCCTATGCCACGACGATTGCGGAGAATTATGTTGGGCTGAAAGAAATATAAACCCCATTCCCTAAAAGGAAGGGGCAAAAAAATGTTTAAACCTGAGAGTTGTTTTTTAGAGCCTGACTACAGAATACATATTAACTTTTGTTGCGCCTGTCCCGCTGCATGCGGAGTCGCACTCTTGTACTACAGTAATTCTGCCGGACAATAAAAGTAATAGCATGGAATTTGTAAACATAAACGGACATACTATTCATTATAAGTTTCTTCGTAAAGTTCCGGAAGGGAATGGGAGAAACACCACTTTCGTTTTCATCAATTCACTGGGAACTGATTTCAGGATTTGGAATGATGTTGCTGATGCATTGAAAGAATACAGTAATATTTTATTATTTGATAAGCGGGGCCATGGACTAAGCGATGTAGTTGAAAATACCAATGGTTTAAATGATTTTGCAGATGATGTGATTGCTTTGCTGGAATATCTTTCCATAAAAAAATGTATTCCGGTTGGATTATCCGTTGGCGGAATGATTGTGCAGATATTAGCCAGCCGCATTCCTGTAAAAATTGAAAAGCTGATTTTTTGCGATACCCGTCATAAGATAGGCAATGCGCAAATTTGGAATGACAGGATTACTGCAGTAAAAGAAAAAGGATTGACAAGCATATCAGACGATGTGATGCATAGATGGTTTTCAAAGAAATTCCGGAATGAAAATGAAATAAAAGTATCCGGGTATAAAAACATGCTGGAACGAACACCGGCAGCAGGTTATATCAAAACCTGCGAAGCCATACGGGATGCAGATTTAACGGAGATTGCAAAGCAGATAAAGATTCCTTCATTGTGTATTGTTGGTTCAGAAGATAAATCAACATTGCCGGAAGAAGTAAAAAACCTTGCAGATTTGATTGAAGGATCAAAGTTTGAAGTGATACAGGGCAGCGGGCATATACCTTGTGTTGATAATCCGGAAGCGTTAAGTAAACTGATTATTGATTTCATCAAATAATAGAATGGCAAATAAAAAGAAACCCGATAAAAAAAGTAACCCCGCTCACCCTCCGCCAGTTGGCGGAGATGGGGACAAGGGCATGCAAACCCGCCGCTCTGTTTTAGGCGATGCTCATGTTGACAAAGCCGAAGCGAACAAAACAGACTTTGATGCCGACTTCCAGGAATACATCACCAACAGTGCATGGGGTGCTGTATGGAGCAGGCCGGGATTGACCAAAAGAGAAAGAAGCCTTATTACGATTGCTTTACTTGCAGCATTGGG
>JANRKT010000184.1:0-22335 GCA_033763355.1 Chitinophagaceae bacterium
ATCCCATTCAAATCCTGTGCCCCCGGAAAGGGCTGCAATTCTTCCATCAGGACTTAATGAGCAGGAATATAATGTTCCTTCGCCGGTACCGCCTATTGGTATGCGAAAGGTTTTTAACAATGTGCCGGTGGATGCATCCCAGAGCCGGGCTGTTTTATCAATACTGGCAGAGAGGAGAAATTTACCTTCGGCATCTGTTGAAATTTTATAACCTTTTGAAGTATGCATTCCCGGTTCAATCCGAAGGATTGGCGATTTGGGCTGGCTGCTTGCAACTAAGGTTAATGCCAGCAGTGGTATGGAAATGAAACTTTTCATGAAGTTTAATATACTGTAATATACAGCAATATTTATACTTCAAAACCATACGCCGTAATATCGCTTCACTTGGTATGTATTACCCTCCGCCGGGGTTCGTGTCCTCACGAACTCTGTCCGCCCGGGGTCTTCATTGCGTCGGATATGCAGCGAAGAATGAGACCCCGGGTTTGAAATTCACGAACATATAACACAGGGTCTCATGCCAACACAAAGTCTTTGCTATGAAGACCCCGTGCAGACGAAAACCACCATCACTTAATCAAAGCAGTAGGTAAATATTTCAAGAATTTAGTTGCAGATAGTAATTGTTGGTACAATTGCAACACACAGTTAAGCCCTGAAGGTTACTATCAATAAGGAAAATTTGTGTTATCGGGCAACGTTCTTCATTATTTAATAAAATGAGTTTATGTTATTATTCCGGTTCGTGGGGACACGAACCTTGGCGTAGTTTTCTTTTCCTTTGGTTTAAGCCCGAATAAAATTCTTGTGAGCATAAATGGCCTGATGAGCCAGTTGTAAATTATAAAGAGGCTCAAAAAGCAAAGTATTACCAGCACAACCAATTTAATAAATATAGGCGCCTGCCATTGCACCACATAGTAACCAAAGGCAACAATCAGGGTTTGATGGAGAATATAGAACGGATACACCGCCTGGTTTGCATACCTGAGGAACCTGTTGCTGAAATTGAGGTGTTTTTTTGCAAAACCAAGAATGCTCATCATAAGCAGCCAGATGTGAACTGAATTCAGTATGCCATAAACATAAAGGCGGTTATTCTGCTCCTTGGGAAAATTAAATTGCCACCAGTAATTATAAA
Organism: Chitinophagaceae bacterium; assembly: GCA_033763355.1. GTDB lineage: Bacteria > Bacteroidota > Bacteroidia > Chitinophagales > Chitinophagaceae > JANRKT01. The sequence continues at coordinate 1,145 of JANRKT010000184.1, forward strand.
ACAAAGCTGCAACACAACATGCGGCAATGCCCAGGAAATAAAACCTGTACTGCTCACACATGTTCCAGAAACGGCTGCTGCCACCCAGTATATAACCGTAAATCAAAAGGGTTAATGAAAATACAAAAAGGAACCAGTCGTCCAGCAGACTTCCCTGCTCGGGATATTTAAGGTATAAAGTGAAATAATAAGCGCATAGCGGTATAACCAGGAAAAGTGCAGTAACAGGGTGGGAGAAGATTGCCGCTATTCTTTCTTTTGATTGCTGCAGGAATTTTATTTTGAATAAACCGAATATGGGCAGCAATAACATGCAAAACACAAAGAGGTAAACTACAAACCACATGTGGCTCCAGGTGAGCGTCCCTTTGGGATAAGGTGTAAGTTCCCAAACGGTGGGGTAGAAGTCGGTATAGGAAATATTAATCTGCCCTTTTTGCAAACGCTCAAAATAAACCTGCAGTGGAATGGTAAAGAACATGGCAAAAAGCAAAGGGATGAAGAGCCGCACAAACCGTTCTCCTGCAAAGGAAATAACCGACCGTTTGCGGAGGGAGAAATGAATACCCACGCCTGAAATAAAGAAAAGAAGCGGCAGTCTCCATTGGTGCAACCACAAAATGAGGCGGCTCATGCCGGTTGAAGTTTCTTTGCTTTTTATTTCCCATCCAAAAACCACAAAGGGCATGGCGCAATGAAAAAAGATAAGCAGGAAAAAAGCCAGTATGCGTATCCAGTCAATATAATGCCTGCGTTCATCCTTAAGTAGATCCATAAAGTAAAAATAGATTTATGCTTAAGGTATTACGGAGAGGGAAAGGAGAATGTTACAAGAAGTTAAATTTATTTGCTAATTAAAAAACCACCAGCACCCCGATGTTCGTGGAGGCCCGAACCAGGACAGTAGAAAAGATATTTTGTTATTGTATTTTAGTATATAAATGGTAGGGCTGTTTTTATGAAAACTGGGGTTCTTCTTTACTTTTCGCTTTCATTTTTATGTGCATTCAGGTGTTGTGCCCAGGAGGATAGTTTATATTTTACTTTGATCAATGATTTTATTAAAGCTATTCAGGATGAAGGCACTATTTTTTATTCTGACAAGCCAATGAAAGATGTTTTTCGAAAACACTTTAAAGCTGTTTCCTTAACGTTAAAAGATGTTAACCCTGATAGGGGGAGAAACCTTAAAATTACTGTTGCCGAGCAATCCCACATCCTCAGGCAAATGAAGAAATCATTAACGTCAAAATTGCCTGATAATCTATTTAATAATTCAAAAAGAATTTCTGCAGATAGCATTTGTGAATTTGTTTTTCGTTTGTCCAGAAATATTTATGATTCATTGATTAGTATACCGGATTCTGCGGCTGCTTTTAAATATATACGAAGTATCAAACAGCCTGCTTTCTTTTTTACACATCCGATATATATCAGGAATAAGTCAATACTTATATGTTATTTCATGTGGTATATTAACAGTAGCGGAGAGGAATGGCTGGGAGTATATAAAAAAGAAGGTAACAAGTGGGTTAAATGGTCAATAATAAGTGGCTCTGCATGGTGAGTTATGTCATGCATTGGCTTCCGCATTGAAGTGGAATGACAGGTTTCCGCCCGCCGTGGTTAGTGTCCCCACGAACCACCATACAGTTTAACCTATGCTGATATAAGAGGCGGATCACCTCCCGCTGACAGAGTTTCATAAAAGTGTACTGTATCTTTTTTCAACAGCACACATGCCAAAACTAGTGAGGAATGACGATGCAGGAATCAAAAAGAGCTTTATGGTATTTTCACGGTTCGTGAAGACACGAACCAGGGCGTAGAAAACAACCTGCCAGTTTCAGGACAGGCGGGTTGTTACATCAACTGTAACCATTACTCCCAACTGTATTTGCCTCCTGTATTTACCCTTATTTTATACAAACTGCTGTGCGCTGTCATGTACAAAGTTTTCCCGTCATCGCCCCATGCCATGTTAGCAGGGCGTTCGGGTGTTACAATTTTGCCCAATAATTTTCCTTCAGCAGAAATGATCCATAAACCTCCGGGAGCGGATACAAACAAGTTTCCTTCTTTATCAATTTTCAAACCATCCAATGCTTCATCATCTTCGGTAAGGTTAAAATCGAAAAATATTTTTCCGTTCTTCAATGTGCCGTCGGGCTGCACTTCATAACGCCAGATGGTTTTGGTATTATGGATGTCACGGATATCCCAATTGGTGGCGTAGAAATATTTTTCATCGGGAGAAAATGCAAGGCCATTGGGCCCGCCTAAATCTTTAGAAACAACTGAAACCTTTCCGTTTTTAATCATGAACACCCCCTGGTAATCCAGTTCTTTTCTTTTGTCGTTATAAAATCCGGGTAACCCGTAAGGCGGGTCGGTGAAATATACTGTGCCGTCACTTTTTAACACCAAATCATTGGGGCTGTTGAAACGTTTGCCTTCAATTTTATCTGCAAGAATCGTAACCGGCCCTTTCTTTTCGTGGCGTATAATTCTCCTGTTGCCATGCTGTGCAACAATCAGCCTTCCTTCTTTATCAATCGCTAACCCGTTTGAACCGGGTTGGCCGTATTCGCCAATATCAGCGCCGGTATAGCCGGAGTGGGACATATAAACAGTAACATTATGATTTTTGGGATTATAACGGTAAATGGTATTTGTGTTGGGGTCGCTGAATAATAAATACCCGTCAGGATGCCATACGGGCCCTTCTGTAAATGAGAACCCGTCAGCAACCTTTTCCACTTTTGTTCCGGGTGCAATGATGGAATTCAGTTTTTCATTGATGGTATAAATCTTGCCAATATCTTTCCATTGGGGATTTGATGGCAGCTCTTTATAAAAATCTATTACCGCATTGCGTATCCAGATATAATTGTCAGGAATTTTTCCAAGAGGCCCGTTAATGCCCAATACAGCTATGTTAAATTTTTCGCCCGGCTTTGCGTTGCTGGTAAGTATTACACGGTTGCGGGTATTGTAGCCTGATACCACACCATTGCCGCTCTGGCCAAAGCCCTGCATTTGTTTTCCGTTCACCCATATTTCACTGTAATCATCAACCACAATTTCAAATACAGCAACGGAGCCTGTTGTACTGAGCTTTCCGATTGTGGCAGGAATGGTTATTTCTGCTTTAAACCATACAAAAGAAACCAATCCCATTCCTTCCCTCATTTCAAGATCAGTTGGACTGATTTCTTTAAACCCTTTGTCAAAATCAGCAGCGCCGATTTGCGGATGAATGGAGTGTGTTTTTACAGCAATGCCAGTTGGGTAAAGGGGCAATGCATCACCATTCGTTCCCGGGCCGGGCGACTTAAAATCAGCTTCCACTATATGTGCCGGTTGCACATACCATTTTGTATTTACCAGTGCGGCCCCTTCTGTGGTTTTTAAGTCTGCAATGGCCAGCGGTTTATCAACTGCAAGCTGCCGGGTTTCCTGTGCAAAAACGATAACCAGTTGACCAATGAATAGCGACAGTGAAAACATTTTTTTCATATCCTGCATTAAATAGTATTGAATTTTTTATTATCCCATTTCAGGTCGTACCTGTCCGGTAGGCAGGGTTAAGGGGTATTCAAATGCGCTTTACTCCCTGCAATGGCAATTTCTTCATCCTGTTGTGCGCTGGCTGCGCCGCTAACGCCAATTGCCCCGATAACCTGGCCATCCACTATTATAGGGATGCCGCCCTGGAGGAAAGTGTGGCCTACTGTTATTAAAGCCTGCCTGCCGCCATTGATGGAGTTTTCGAGTTTAACTGAAGGCGCTTTGAACAATGCAGCGGTATTTGCTTTCTTTACAGATACTTCTGATGCTGCCGCAAATGTGCCGTCTAATCTTTCTAAGTAAACAAGATTGCCGCCATTGTCCACCACAGCAATGGCCCCGCCGGGTGCATTGTTTGCTTTTGCATATTTCACCGCTTCCGCTACAACTTTCTTAGCGGCTTCAAGAGAGATGTTTTTTGAATTGAGTACCTGTGCTTTTGTTGCTGCAGCTGTAAAGAAAGCCAGCAGGAGGAACGATACTATTTTTTTCATGATCACTATGTTTAGATGCTGCTGTAAAACAGCTGTTGTTGCTTATTTTGTTTTTCTTGTTGAATTAATAAACCCGTCCCGGTCAAGATGAACAACGAGGTTATTCTTTTTACCGTTCATCAGTACGAGCCAGGAAAGGCCATCAGCACGTGAAAAGTATTTCATGGCCTGCACCGTTGAATAACCTTCAAATTTTCTGTTCAGTTTTTCAGTTACTGTCCGGGGCAAATCTTCTTTAGTTATATCAGTACCTGCGCCCAGTAACTCCCCGTCTGCAGTGTAAAAAGCGGTATGACTTCCGTCAAACTGGTTAAAGTGCACAATATAAATTTCGCCTGATTGCTTCCATGTAACACCTGAAGTACTGATAAAATCCCTGCTGAATGCTTCTGTTACCTGTTTGGTTACTGTTACTTCTTTTACATTTTCAGCTGTTGCATTTCCGGCAATTAAAACGGCCAGAACAAATAATGATGAGATTATTTTTTTCATATCGCATAGTTAGTGGCCTGTCTGGTTTTTTATACAGCAGGCCTGTTAATAATTAATTTGTACCTGTATTGCTGTCAGAAGCCGGTTTTGCAGGTTTGTCAAACTTTATTTTTTTGCCTGCATGTTTTTTTATCTGTCCCGGCCAGTTGCTGTCTGCTTTCATTACAAATCCCGGAACATCTTTGTGAAACTGTGTGTAAGCATCCTGCGAATGCTGAAGTATAAGCCTGCCGTCAACCACATCAAAAATTTCAGGATTGATGGGTCGGAGTTTGTTCAATGCCATTGCATAACCGCAGAAAGCGCCATATTGCGGGGCAAACATTTCAGGATGATCTTTGAACATGGAAGCATTTTGTTCTGATGCGAACCAGTATGTAGCGCCATTGTAGCGGGCAAAGTACCGGGGGACGCCTTTTACCGCTTTCATTTGTGTAAAGTAAGCTACTGCATCATACCCCTGTAAAATCACGCCGTCGGGATCAGTATTGTTCAGGAAACCTTTTTCTTCGTCGGTAGTAATTTGCTTGCCGCCATGTGAAGCAACAGCGGGCCAGTATTTATCAGCCTTCACAATATTTCCGGGCACATCTTTGTTCCATCCGTTTACTGCCCGCTGGTTGTGCTGTATGAATAACCGTCCGTCAACAATTGAAAATGTATTTACATCAATGGGTGCAATACGGCCAAGGGAAACCGCATAGGCACACCATCCGCCAAACTGTGGTTTGTATTTTCCGGGATTGGATTTGAACAAATCAAGGTGCTGCTGTGATGAGAAGTAATAAGTGGCATCTTCATATTTGTATTGGTATTTCGCATCTCCTTTTACAGGTTTGTTATCTGCAAAAAAAGCAACTGCATCATAGCCATCCAGAATCACACCGTTGCCATTAACATTGTTGAAATATTTCCCATCAGTATTCTGTGCATGAGATAAACCGGCAAGCATAATGCTTATCACCAGAAAAAAGGCTACTTTTAATACGAGGGTGATGGTATTGGTACGTGCATTATGGTAAATGGCAATGGCACGCAATTCTTTTGTCTTCATCATATGTCTTTTCATACTTTTTAATTTGAGTACAAAATAATATGATGATGAAAGGACCGGTTGTCCGTTAGTTTACAGAAAAGCAGGGGAGGAGCAATAAAATGTAAGCTGGCTTACAAACAGGATTGTTTTTAAAGGGTGTTTTTCAGAAACTGTATGGGTGAGTCATGTAATCCATTCCCGGAAGTGTATTTGCATTAAAGTCAAACAACGCATTGTTTTCCCATGATGAACCTGTACCCCACCGGTCTTTCATCGGTGAAGTTATCCAGGCTGGCTCCCAGTACATGATGCCTTTACCGCCGCCGTTTATAATGGCCTGCACCAGGTTCTTCATATAGTTATATTGTCCCTGCGCAGTTAGGGGATACCCGCTTACGCTGTCAGTTGCACCAAAAAGGTTATTGTAGCTGTCCGCATTTAGTTTTGTCCACGGGTAAGCAGCTTCCACAATCATTACCGTTTTGTTATACTTTTTCACCAGCATACCAATGGTATCTTTAATGGCTGCCATCGTATTTACGTCAGACCACTTGCAGTAATGTGATAAGCCCAGTATATCAAAATCTGTAACGCCTGCCTGTTCAATTACACCCTTTGCCCACCAGCCGGCATCCTGCAACTGGGCAACATGCAGAATGATTTTTGGTTTAATAACTGATGTGGCAGAAAAATCACGTACTGCTTTAATGCCGCTTTTCAGCAATTCCCCGAATGATGCAAAGTTTCCGTTTTGTATTTTACCATGCGGAAAAAGCATACCGGGATTGTTTTCATTGCCGATCTGTATCATTTCCGGCACAAGGTTTTTTGAAGCAAGATAATTGAGCACAGAAAGTGTGTATTGGTAAACGGAATCTTTTAATACATCAAAACCCAAACCCTGCCATGCCAGAGGGATTTCCTGTTTTTGCGGATCAGCCCAGTCATCCGAATAATGGAGATTAAGGTTAACAGCCATGCCGGCATCCTTTGCACGTTTTATGGTTTTTTCAACATCATACAAATCGCTGTACAGCTTGCCGCCGGTTACAGCCAGTTGCCATTTGGGGCTGTGCCATAAACGTACCCTTACCAGGTTAGCGCCATGCTGGCGGAAAATAATGAAAGGGTCTTTTGTTTTTCCTGAATCTTTATAAATCCCGCCATTGTTTTCAATCTGGTTGATGTAAGAAAGATCTGCTCCCATACAGAACTCATCCCATTTGTAAAATTTTTTATCAGGCAGGCCGGGAGCAGAAGGAGTTTTATTGCAGGTAACGGCAAGCAGGGCAAGCAGGAAATACATGTAACCGGCTGAAGGCATGAATTTATATTGAAGGATAAAATTATAAGTTTATTGCTGTTTAACTTTCTTTTGTTTGGCTACCGGGGCAGTATATAATTTATTAAAGGCTTCAGTAAAATTGATTGCGGCGGGTTTGCCAAGCGCTTCATACACTTCTTTGTAACATTCACGCTGCAACAGCTCTTTTGTTTTTTGCTTATTGGCAGCAACCAGTATTTTTATAATGGCCTCCATTTCACCTGTATTGTCAAAATAGGGGTCAATCTCTGCAAGTGATTCACTGCTGTTTTTCTCCCTGTCAAAAAAACCCAGTTTGTATTTTATTTTTTGCCCTGCCTGTTCTGTTTTAAAATCTGAAGCATTTATAAAAAGTGTGTCGCCTGTTGTTTTCAGCGGCTTTATAATGGGGTCTTTATCCGGGTGTTCAATCTGCAGGAAGAATTTACTGCCTCCGTTAACATTATGGGTTGGCATGCTGAAGAGGTATTTATTTTCTGCCGCAAAACAATTTTTGCTGTTTACTTCTTTTTTGGTTTCAAGTGCGTCAGGTATCAGTTCATCATTGCCTGACCTGCTGCTCAGGTAACCTTCCTTTGAATTTATCTTGAGGGCTGTCTTCAAAGTTTCTACCCATCCCCCGTTTTCTTTCACTGCTTTGGGGCTGGGAGACCTGACGATGATGCCCTGGCCTGAAACAAGTAACCTTACCATATCAGTTTGAGTGGAGAAAACAAGGGGTTCATTAGGCAATATTTTACTGCCTGGTTTCAGCACTTCACCCGTTGTTTTTTTGGTTACTTTACCAACCACCTTGGTAACAGTTTGATGCTGTGAAAAACAGGCTGCGGAGATAAACAATAATAAAACACAAATAAGCTTTTTCATGGCACTTTTATTTTGACCTGATAAAATAGAACTGACCGCCTTCGTTGCCATCTTTTCCAAAAATATTCAGTTCCGGTTCTTTGTCAGTCTGGTTTCTTACGCCGCTGAAGATAAGGTTATACAGCATTTTTGCAGAAAGATAAGGTTCTTCATTTTCCTGAAGCACTTTCATCAGCATTTTAATGAAAATACTTTCGCCAGGCACTTTTTCCATTCCGCCGCTTGTGAGCATCTGCCTGCTTTTTAATTTATATTCCAGTGTTTGCGGCTTGGCGCTTTCACTGTCGGCCCCGCCACGCATCGCAGCACTGTAGCAGGCATCTGATATGAGTAAAACATGCCCTGCCCTGCAACCGGTTATCAGTTCATCTAATTTCCTGTTGGAAATATAATCTATTTCAGCTTCTGCATTAAGGGGCACCCAGTATCCAATCAGGTCGTTGCCGGCTTTTCTGTACGTTCCGTGACCGGCAAATAAAATAACAAGGTTGTCTTCCGGCGTAAGCGATTCCAGTTTCGAGCTTAACCCGCTCAGTATTTCTTTCTCTCCCTTATCATATAACTCCACAACATTCTCCGGCTTAAAATTATATTTTGTGGTGAGCAATTTTTTGTAAGCGATGGCTTCTTCAACTGTAGTGGGAAGCTTATCCCATTTGCCACCGCTGTAATTGCTGCATGCAATCAGTACGGCGTGAAATTCAGGCTTGGCGGTTTTAGGAATCGGAGGGATGCTGAATTCCGCATTGTTTCTTGAATTATCCTTTATATCGTATTGGTAACTGGCTGTAGCAATCTTACCTTTTTTATTCTGCACCTGTATGGTAAAATTGCCTGAATTGCCGTCTATATCGGCAGCAAAGAAACCTTCGGCGTTCAAATCCCTGATGTCTTTGCCGTTTATTTTAACCCAGCTTATACCGGTAACATCTTTTGTAATGCCGCTTACATACAACTTTCCTGTGCCCGATGTTTTGCCATCTACTTTGGTATCTTTTATAATTTCAGGTGTAAGCAGCCTGATTTCAGGAACAGGGTTGGCCGCCATCCTTTCATTGTTTACATCTTCGGTAAGCTTGTCAATTTTAGCAGCAAGTGATGTAATATGCGGGCTGATGATTTTTGTTTTGCGGTAATACTCCAGTGCTTTTTCTTTTTGGCCCAACTGTTCGTGCACCCATCCTGTACGGTACATGATGTTGGAGTATTCATTGAAAAGGGGATTGTTGCTGTTGTTCTGTTCCTGGTTGACCTGCCTGTATTCTTCCAGTGAAGTTTGCAGGAGCGGTAATGCTTTATTGTAATCTTTTACTGCAAGGTATTCAGTGCAGGAACTGATGTAATTCCTGAGAAAAGCGAATGATTTGTTTTCGTCAATGTAGCTGTTTATTTTTTTCTGTTTATAAACTTTGTATTGCTGTGCCGCCTTATCAAATTGTTCCGCTGCGATGTGCACCAGTATAAGATTAACCATGAGGCGGCCATTGTCAGGCTGCAGTTCAAGGGCTTTAAGGTAATCAGCAACAGCTTCTTTATACTTTGCCTGATTGTAATATGCAAGGCCGCGGTTATTTAAAACATTTATATTACGTGCATCTGAACGCAGGGCTTCATTATATACGCTTACAGCAGAATCATACAATCCCTTATAGGAATAGATCATTCCTTTTACATTTAACGCTTCCGGAAATCCGGGGCTGATGGTTAAGGCCGATGAAATATCCTGCGATGCTTTTTCGGGATTGGCCTGGTAATAATAAGCAAGACCCCTTGCAATAAGGGCCTCGGTATATTTGGGGTTGATGCGCAGGGCATCGTTGGCATACCGTATTGATGAATCATACAATCCCCTTTGGTTAAAGGCATTGGCCATATTAAAGTACACCATTGTGTTTTTGGGATTGATGGACAGTACCCTCCTGTAATCAGCGTAGGCCTCTTCTAACCGGCCCTGGTTGTAATAAGCATTGCCCCTGTTGTTGTATGCGCTCACAAAACCAGGGTTGATAGCAATGGCCTCGTTATAATCTTTCATGGCAAGGTCGTATTTGCCCTGCTTATAGTAAACATTGCCGCGGTTGTCAATAGCAAAATAATCTTTGGGCTCTGTCCGAAGGACTTCATTAAAATCTTTCATGGCAAGATCATATCTGCCCTGGTAATAATAGGCAAGGCCCCTGTTGTTGCGGGCTGTTTTACCCCTGCCATCAATTCTCAGCGCTTCATTAAAATCATTTACTGCTGCTTCAAAATTTTTCAGGTTCATGTAAACCAGGCCACGGCTGTTTAATACAACAGTATCAGCCGGGTTGAGCCGGAGCGCTTCGTCAAAATCATGAAGTGCTGAATCATACCGGTATTGCAAAACATAACAGTCGCCCCTGTCCCTTAATGTTACAGGCTGCCCGGGGTTTAGTGAAAGCGCCTTTGAGTAATCAGCAAGGGCCTCGCTGTATTTGCCCAGTGCTTTATAACAATTACCCCTGTTGTGGAGGGCGGAAGTAAATCCCGGGTCAAGCAGCAGCACCATGGTGTAATCGCTGATGGCCAGGTCGTATTTTTTCTGATAAAAAAAGGCATTGCCGCGGTTGTTCCTCGGCTCAAAGCTTTTGGGGTCAATATTCAGCGCTTCAGTATAATCTTTTACAGCGGGGTCATATTTGTATTGTTCAAGGTAAAGGTCGCCGCGGTTGCTTAAAGCAAAAACGGAATTGGGTTTAATGCGAAGCGCTTCATTAAAATCTTTCAACGCAAGGTCAAACTTTCCCATTTTTTTATAGCATATGCCCCTGCTTGCCAGTACGTCAACATTTGCTGGTTTAATCCTGAGCGATTCGTTATAGTCTTTCAGCGCTGCTTCATAATTACCAAGTTTGGTATAAGTGTCCCCCCGGAAGCTCCATAATTCCCAGTCATCCGGCTTTATTTTCTGCGCTGCTGTAAAATCAGCAAGCGCATTTTCAAATTTTTCCTGAAAATAATATACAGTGCCGCGGCTGTACAGTGCATCAACATTTTTATCATCATAAAGCAATGCCTGTGTATAATCCGTAAGGGACAGATCAATTTTACCGGTGTTTTTATAAATATGCCCGCGGTTTACCCATGCATAAACATTTTTAGGGTCAAGCCTGATGGCTTCAGTATAATCTGCAAGGGCAAGCTCTGGTTTATTCATGTAGTAATAATTCAGCCCCCTTGAATTGTAGATGTCAGAATTTTTAGGGTCAAGGGCCAGCGCTTCATTTAAATCAGCAATTGCAGGTTCGTATTTACTCTGGTAATAGTATGACATGCCCCGTATATACCATGCACGCATGAATTTGGGGTCGTAAATGAGTGATTCAGATAAATCGCCGATGGCCTGGTCAAGTTTATCAGTGATGTAATAGGTTTCGCCCCGGTTAAACCATGCCATGGCATACTTGGGGTCCAGCTTTAAGGCTTCACTGTAATCATTAATGGCAAGGTCAAATTTTTTTAAGGCGTGGTGGGTATTGCCACGGAAGTTCCATGTCCTGGCATCTGTGGGGTCAAGTTTTGTTGCAATATTAAAATCTGCCAGCGCTGAATCAAATTTTTGCAGGTAATAAAAAGCGAAAGCCCTTGTTTTGAAAATTTCTTTGTTTTTACTGCCCAGTTGCAGGGCCTTGTTGCAGTCATCAAGCGCAGCAGTATAATTTTTCTTTTCATTATAGGCCTGTCCGCGGCTGATGTATGCTGAAGGACTGTCCGGATTGGTCCTTATCTGGAGGGTGTACCTTGCTACACGTTGTTCGGGGCTTTCATTTTGTGCGGCTGCGCCGCCGGCAAGTAGTATAATTATAAGGAAGAGTAAGAGTACATGTTTCATAGCAAAGTTCCCAGTTCAGGGCCACTATTTTGGCTCTTGCTAAATTAAAAAAATACCTGCTAAAAAGAGTGTATATCTGGCTACTTAATTTTGGGTACGGTATTTCTTTTGCCGCAGGTATTCAATACCTGAAAAAATCAAAGCAGGAAGAAAAAGTGCAACCTGAACATTAAATGCGAAAAGGCATAACAAAGAGAGAAAAAACATGCACCCGAAGTAGGATACATAGCTTCTTATAAACTGGGAAATATAAGAAGAGAAAATAAACTTGAATTTAAACTTCAATTCAGGCATCCGCTTGAACCAGGCTACATAACTTAGGCCTGAAAAAACAGCCAGCACGGTGAGTAAAAACCCCCAGCTTACAATGTGTTGCTTGTTTAAAAGCGTGAGGTAAATATTGGCAAGCAATACAGGGCCTGACATTTTACCAACCGGCGTGCTGTGGGTGTCGGTTTCAAAGTTACCCAGCAAGATGATCTTATCATTAAAGTAATACTGATATGCATCAGGATTGGCCTCCATGTCAAAAAGTATTTCCCCCAGGTTAAAATATCTTGCGAATTCAACCTTTTTATTTGTTTTTACATCCCTGTCATTGAGGTAATAATTGGGCCAAATGGCTGAGAAACTGAGTTTATTGTTACAGGTGGTGTAAAGAAGCTTGTTTTTGTAAACAGCGCTGTCAACCTGCTCATGTATCACAATAGGTATGGATGGCATGCTGTCGTACTTAAGTATTCTGAATTTGTTGAATCCCGAACCAAATGTCCTGTAATCTGAATATCCGTACAGCGAGTGGTAAAGCGGGAGAATATACTCGCCGTCGCTGTTTTTTACCGCTGCAATCAGTGTTTTATTGTTTTTGTTAAGCTCGGCCTGCATCAGGGTATCTATGGAGTTATTGATTGAGTAAGGATAATAAAACTGGATGTCAAGTACAGTAAAGAGCGGTTTGCCCGGGCTGCTGTTGATGTTATGCAGGAACTGGTATATCTTTTCCCTGTCCGAAACCACAACAGTGCCATAATCAATGGTGTCTTCTACTATAGCGGGATCTTTTCCGGTATTGATAAATACAAAAGAAGATTTGCGCTGCGGATCGTTTGCAAAAGTTTTGAATTTCCACAGTTTTTTAAAAAAGCCATCTTCAAGGTTAAGTGTATAATCGTAATTCTGGTAAAACCAGGTAATGATAAGTATGCCCAACCCGCTTAATAAAGAAAGAATGATTTTTTTCAGCATCAGGTATTATCTTATCAGGGTTAACTGCTTTATTCGCCTACACTTTTCTGCGGTTGTATATTTTCTTCTTCTTCTTTCTCCCACAGTTCAAATTCCTTTTTCTTATCTGCCTGCACAAAAGTATCCGAATAAAGCTTTCTGAAAACTTTTGGGATGTATTTTTTCCATTCATTCCTCCAGTTTACCAGGTCGGGGAAGAGGGGCGTTTTGAGGTCCATCGCTTTGGTGAGGTTAATTGGTTTGTATTTCTCAACCATGCCACCTCTTTCAAAACAACTGTAATGGATTTTTTCGTTTCTCACCACGTCATACTCAATAACTTTTTCTGTATAGTCATCAACATATCTTGCTTTCTCAGGTTTGTTCACTTCTCTTATTTTCCTGGGAAGAAAATAGTACATACCTGTAACTGAATCACGGATAATACCTTTGGCATCCGGCTTTATTTTTTCTTTTAAGTAGTTTTCCCTGAAGCCCAAGCCGGCGTCCTGTGCTTTTTGTATCATCCATTCAAGGGCTACGTCACTCAGGCCCGTATCTGCGTATCCCCCGCCTACATTACTGTGTACACCGGGAAACCACACCTGTTCAAAATGCTGTTCAATACGGTCGTTCATTGCTGACCTGCTCATTTCCCAGAGTGTTGGCTGGAACAATCTTCTTTTCTCGTCCAGTGCAACTGCGTGGTAAGCATAATCAACATCGCTGCTTAACTTTACATCATGAAACTGGTATTCTTTATTAAACCAGGTAAAAAACTGAATGGGGATGCCTAAGGCGCCTACTGTATCCCAGACACCTACAAACTTAATGCGTGTAATTTGGCTGTACCTTGTTTTAAAAGCCATCATCAGGTCGCTATCGGGGTGGGTTATGGCATTCCTGTCACGGTACAATGCATAAGCTTCATCTACAAGGTTCAGGTAATCGGCTTTCATCACTCCGCAGTTTCTTATCAGGCCTACAAGGCTCCTTGCAGTATATGCCCCCCTGCTGAAGCCAAAGAAATAAAGTTCGTCACCGGGCTCATAATTCCACATAATAAATTTGTAGGCGTCTTTTATGTTCCGATCAATCCCCTTGCCTGTGGCACCCCCAAAAAATTTATCCAGTATTGAATAGCCCGTGCCAACTCCCTGCCCGTAGTACTTTACCTGTTGTATGCCGTCCGTTCCTTTATTTGAAGATGCCTCGTATAATTTCTGCACATTGGTTTTAACCACCTTGCCCAGGTCCATACTGCCTGGTTTATTCCATGTGCCGTCGCAACAAATGATGATACGTTTCATAATAAAGTTGGCATGATAAGCTGAGAGGATATTATTATAAATACCTAAAATGAAGTACTGCTCCCCGCCTCGCATTAAATTTATCATATAGTTTCCGGATTGGCAAAAAAACAGGCGGGGTAAAAGAATTTGAGGGGTATCAAAGCCTGTCCCCCTAAAATTTCCTCACCTGCCTGAGTACTTTACATGCTTCAGTACAGGCGAAATCCTAAAATGATAATTTACTGTCAACCGGGGCAGGAGTTGCCATTGCTGTAAATCAGCCTCACATCTCACTTGTGCCATTTTCCCTCGCTGTTTCCAGGATTTTGCCAATCAGGTTCCTCAGTGTACTTGTTTCACCGGCCGATAGACCTTTCAATAAAATTTCTTCCATAATATCTAATGCTGTGTTGCAGTCCTGCAGTAATTTTTTTCCTTTGGCGGTCAGGCTGAGCCGCAGTATCCTTTTGTGAGAAGGGTCAACAGATTTCTTTAAAAGTTTTTTTCTTTCCAGTACTGTAACCAGTTCATTCATGCTTTGTGGTGTCATGGAGAAGCGGCGGCTGAGTTGTGCAGATGAAAGGTCGCCTTTGTCATAGTCTACAAAATACAATACGGTGAATTGTATTGGTGTAATATCATATTGCTCCAGGGCACGGCCCATACGGCTGGTCACTTCTATTTCGGCCCTTTTAATCAGGTATAGCATCCGGGGGTTCATGTGGCAATTTAACAAAAGTAAATTTTTTTTGAATATCAGGATTCCTTATATTCGATTTTAATTTTACAATCAAAGCCAAATTGTTTGCCGTATGACGAATGGCGCTGATGTTACTGAAAAGCAGCAATCATTAAGATATGCATGGTATGTTGTTGCATTGCTCACCCTTGCCAACATATCATCTTTCCTCGACAGGCAGATACTTGCCCTGCTGGTAGGCCCCATTAAAAGGGATATGCACTTAAGCGATACCAAAGTGAGTTTACTGATGGGTTTAAGCTTTGCCATGTTCTATACCGTCTTTGGCATCATCATCGGCCGCTTTGCCGACACTACCAACCGGCGGAATATTATTATGGGGGGCATTGCTGTATGGAGTGTACTTACTTCTTTATGTGCAGGGGTTAAAAATTATGCACAATTTTTTCTGGCAAGAATGGGAGTAGGGGTTGGTGAAGCTACACTTTCCCCATCGGCATATTCCATCATCACAGATTATTTCCCAAAACGCAAACTGGCCATTGCCATGAGTGTGTTTACCATGGGTATTTTTTTAGGTTCTGGCCTGGCGCTTGCAATAGGCGCAGGACTTGTTGCAAGGTTGCCCACAGAGGGTGTGCTGCATGTGCCGTTGCTTGGCAATATCTATCACTGGCAGAAATTGTTTCTTGTCATCGGATTACCGGGTTTGCTTATTTCATTACTGATGTTAACCGTAAAGGAACCGGCCCGCAAAGACGTATTGTATAGCGAAGGCGTAAAAACAAAATTATCATTAAAAGAATCTTTGCAGATTGTTTTCAGGCACCCCAAAACATACCTAAGCATTTGTCTTGGCACTGCATTTACCGCATTTGTAAGTTATGGGTGCACAGCATGGATACCCACATATTTCAACAGGACCTTTGGCTGGCCTGTGCCTAAAGCTGGTTTGAGTTATGGCCTTGTATTGGTAGCAGCATCTGTGCTCGGGGTGTTGTGGGGCGGATGGTATGCAGATAAATTAAAAAGCAAAGGCATTCACCATGGCCGTGTAAGGGTGGGGCTTATTGCATCAATATCTTTAATAGCATGTTGTTTTATACCGGTAACAGGCAACCCCCATGTGGTGCTTGCATTGTTATTTGTTCCTTCATTTTTTCTGGCATCACCCATGGGGGCAAGCACTTCGGCCATACAGGAACTGATGCCCAACCAGGTGAGGGCATTGTCATCAGCAATATTTTTATTTATACTTAATATGATTGGCCTTGGATTGGGCCCTTATATGGTAGCTTTTTTTACAGACAGTATTTTCAAAGATGAAAAAGCCATCCGTTTTTCACTCGTGTCATTGTTTATAGTAGGGGGTGTTTTGGCAGTTCTCTTTTATGCTATCGGATATAGGGGCTATAAAAAAGTAATGGAAAAGAGAATGAGCAAGGGGTAATCATTTATGAACCGGACCGGAGTATATTACTATTGAACTTCCGTTTCGTCCGCCGTGGCGGATTATCGCCTGGTAATCCAGTTCAACTTTTAATAAACATTAATAACCGGAATAAAAAATGTCAGTACCGTATTATTCACGCCGCAACCTGCACTTCATACTGTATGAAGTGCAGGATGTATTGTCACTGCTAAAGCATCCTTACTTTGCAGCGCATAATGCGGAGAGTTTTAATATGGTACTGGATACAGCGGAAGGCATTGCGGCAAAAACAATGCGGCCTTACCTGAAGGAAAGTGATAAACAGCCACCGGAACTGGTCAGCGGAAATGTGAAAGTTCACCCGGCATTGCATGAATATTATAAAGCGTATTGTGAAAGCGGTTTATTGGCCTCCTGCTTTGATGAACAATACGGCGGACAGCAATTGCCCAAAGCAGTGTATGCAGCAGCTGATTTTATCGTTGGCAATGGCCACAATGGTTTTGAAATGTTTACTTCTTTATCAAACGGTGCAGCAAGGTTATTGATAAGTTTTGCATCACCGCAAATGGTTAATGAATATGCATTGAAAATATTAAGCGGCGAATACACAGCTACCATGTGCCTTACCGAAACGCAGGCCGGTAGCTCATTAAGTGATATTGCTACAACAGCTTATCCCCAAACAGATGGGACTTATAAAATAAGAGGGCAAAAAATTTTTATCTCAGCAGGGGATCATGATATAACCGATAACATCATTCACCTTGTGCTGGCAAGAACAGAAAATGCACCCAAAGGAGTAAAAGGCATTTCTCTGTTTGCTGTACCAAAAAAAAGGGTTTCTTCCTCCTCCCGTCTTGAGGCCAACGACGTTGCTTCCATTGGCATTTATCACAAAATGGGGCAGCGCAGCACCCCGGCTATGCATTTGGAATTTGGAGCGAATAATGATTGTACTGGTTATTTGATTGGCGAAGAGGGAAAAGGCCTGCAGTACATGTTCCAGATGATGAATACAGCAAGATTGGGAGTAGGCCTTGCCGGAACCTATATTGCTTCTGCTGCTTATTATGCATCGTTGCAATATGCAAAAGAAAGAACACAGGGGCGAAGACTGAATGACAAAGATGCCGGTGAAGGGCCTGTTGCTATCATCAGTCACCCCGATGTACGGCGGATGTTGCTTTCGCAAAAAACATTTGTGGAAGGATCGCTTGCCCTTTTACTGCAATGTTACAAATACACTGATCTTGAAAAAATAAGCGATGGCGACGATAAACAACGTTACAACGACCTGCTTGAACTGCTGACACCTGTTGCTAAAACTTACGGCGCTGAAATGGGAATTGTATCTGTAAACAACGGCCTGCAGGTATTGGGAGGGTATGGATATACAGAGGATTTTATACTGGAACAACTGGCCCGTGATGTACGCATCATGAGTTTATACGAAGGCACCACCGGCATACAATCGCAGGCATTGCTCGGCAGGCAGGTAATAGCAAATAATGGAAGAACTTTGCAATACTGGAAAGAAGAAGTGGCAAAAGATATTAATGGAGCGCAGCTTTTTGCCAATATACAATGTTATGCTGACTGTTTGCTGAACGAGATACAGGAGTTCAGAAAAGTAACGCACTGCCTGATGGGTGTTGCAGCAAAAAGCGGTAAAGAAGCTTTCCTTGCAGACGCCAATTTATATATGGAGTTGTTTGCACTTATCAATGTGGCCTGGCAATGGATGAAGCAGGGCATAACAGCACAGCAAAAGCTCAGTGAAAGCAATTGCAGCTCTGGTGACAGGAAATTTTATAAATCAAAACTGCACAGCATGAAATTCTTTTTTCATTATGAGCTGAGAAAAACAAAAGGGTTGTGTGCAAGGCTTACGGATAATGAAGTGTTAACTGTGATGCAGGATGAAGATTTGATCATGTAAAAAATTTATTCCACATGCACAATGACAGAAGAAAATTTTTAACAGCGGTCGGACTTGGCCTGAGCGGATCAGCACTTGCCTCTCCTTTTTCTTTATTTGATGAAAGGCGGTTAAAAATGGAATTTGCATTTAAGGCTGAAGTGTTTGTGGATAAGGTAATGGATATTGGAATTACACAACATGGCAACAGGCGTATCATTCCCATTACAGGTGGAAGTTTTGAAGGGCCTGCTATAAAAGGAACCATAGTACCAGGCGGAGCTGATTGGCAAATCATAAGAGCTGATGGAGTTGCTGAGCTGGAGGCAAGATATACACTGCACACCCATGATGGTGCTTTGATATATGTCGTTAATAAAGGTTATCGTCATGGCCCGGCTGAAGTAATGCAACGGCTTGCAAAAGGAGAAGCAGTTGACCCGGAAGAATATTATTTCCGCACAACACCTGTATTTGAAACATCTGTTGCCAGGTATAACTGGTTAACCAAACATATTTTCATTGCCAGCGGTGACCGTAAGCCCGGCAGTGTGCTGATTGATTTTTATAAATTGTTGTAGCTATAACGTAATATTATGAAGCCAGATAACAAATCACTTAACGGGTTGCCAGCATCGCTGCAGGCAGAAATGCTGGGCGACATACTTATTGTAAAGCTATGCCGCCCGGATAAGCGCAATGCACTGAATGACGAAACAGTTTTGGCCATTGAAAAAATTTTCACTGCTATTCCTGCAGGTGCCAAAGCTGTTTTGATATATGGCGAAGGGAAGCATTTCAGCGCAGGCCTTGATTTATCGGAGCTGAAAGAAAGGGATGTGATAGAAGGGGTGCACCATTCCCGCATGTGGCACCGTGTATTGGATGCAGTGCAGTTTGGCAAAGCACCGGTAGTTGCTGTATTGCATGGCGCCTGTGTGGGCGGCGGGCTTGAACTGGCATCTGCCTGCCATATCCGTGTTGCTGAAAGTTCAGCATTCTATGCCTTGCCCGAAGGACAGCGGGGAATTTTTGTCGGCGGCGGTGCATCTGTCAGGTTACCCAAACTCATTGGCATGGCACGCATGCAGGACATGATGTTTACCGGGAGGGTGATTACAGCAGAAGAAGGAAATGCAATCGGCATATCACAATACCTGGTTGAAGATGGAAAGGGGTTTGATAAAGGCCTTGAACTGGCAAAGAAGATTTCATCTAATGCCGGCATGACGAATTATGCTTTGATGCATGTGCTTCCGCGTATTGCCGATGCATCGCAGGACCAGGCGCTGATGATGGAATCGCTGATAGCAGCTATTGCACAAAGTGCACCGGAAGCAAAAGAAAGACTTAAATTATTTTTGGAAGGCAAAGCGAAGAAGTTAATATGATATTGAGGTATTTTCAGAACGATGAAATTAATTAATCACCCAATAACCCGTATCCCGGTCACCTATATACAGATTATTCAATAACTCAATATTTCAACACAGCCAATGATTGCTTCAGAAATAAATAAAACCGGGTTTAAAAAAGTAAATACAATAAAAATTGACATTGAGAAGGAACTGCGCCCTGATGGTGTGGTATTGCTCCGTTCTGCCATTCAACTTGATCCCCACCCTTACCGGCTTACAGAACGATTGGTACACTGGGCTGCGGTTGCACCGGGAAGAATTTTTATTGGCAGAAAAAACGAATCGGGGGACTGGATCACCCTCACTTATGATGAAACATTTGCCAGGGTAAAAAGCATTGCACAGGCATTGCTGCAAAAAAATGTTTCGGCTGAACGGCCCATTGCCATTCTCAGCGAAAACAGTATTGAACATGCATTGATGGCATTGGCAGCGCTGCATATCGGGGTACCTTATTCTGCCATTACACCCGCTTATTCATTGCGGTCAACTGATTTTGAAAAGCTCAGGCATGTTATCGGCCTGCTGACACCAGGTTTAATATTCGTGCAGGATGCAAAAAAATATGAAAGGGCATTGCAGGCTGTTGCCAAAGGTGTTGAAGTAGTAGGCACCCTCAATCCGCCTTCTGCGGACATTGAATTTACTCATTTCAAAGAATTGTTACAGACGCCGGTTACTGATGATGTTGAAAATGCATTCAAAGTTATTGAGCCAGGTACCATCGCAAAAATTCTATTTACATCCGGCTCTACAGGTTTGCCAAAAGGGGTAATCAATACGCATCAAAACATCAGCGCCAACTGGCAGCAGATAACACAAACGTTTCCATTTTTGAAAGAGGAAGGACTGGAGTTTATTGACTGGCTTCCCTGGAACCATACATTTGGCGGTAACCATAATTTCGGTTTAACAGTTTACAATGGCGGTTCATTATATATTGACGATGGCAATCCTACGCCCAATGGAATTATGATAACAGTAGCCAATCTTAAAGAAAGAAAGCCGACCGTATATTTTAATGTGCCCAAAGGTTTTGAAGATTTGATCCCTTATTTTAAAAAAGACAAGGAATTGTGCGGGCAATTTTTCAGCAACCTCCGGATGTTGTTTTATGCAGGCGCCGGTATGCCGCAGCATGTTTGGGATGCATGGGAGCAATTGGCTGTTGCAACCATCGGTAAAAAAGTTCTGATAGGAACTGGCCTTGGTTGTACAGAGGCATGCCCTTCTGCTTTGTTTGCAAGTGAACCGGGAGGCTTTGCAGGCTGGCTGGGGGTACCCGTGCCGGGGCTTGAATTAAAATTAGTACCTACAGGCGGCAAGCTTGAAGCAAGGTACCGGGGAAAAAATATTTTTCCGGGATATTGGCGGCAGCCTGAATTAACGTCAAAGGTTTTTGACGAAGAAGGTTTTTATTGTACCGGCGATGCATTGAAATTTGTTGATGAAAACGATGCCGGCAGGGGAATGATCTTTGATGGAAGGATTGCGGAAGATTTTAAACTCAATACCGGCACATGGGTAAGTGTAGGAAATTTAAGGGCGCAAATGATAGCAGCCGGTAA
>JANRKT010000185.1:0-3388 GCA_033763355.1 Chitinophagaceae bacterium
ATATTACTGAAACAATCAACAAAGCTTTTTTCATAACCATTAATTTATAGTGCGGCACAAAACTATTATGCATTAAGCGGCCGGGCGGGTAAATGAGATGATATGGGAAAATGTTGAGACAAAGGGTTTCCGCCCTAAAAACCCGGGAAAACCTGGTGAAATGCTTTAAAAATGAGCGTAGTAAATGAGATGAGCGTGCTTTAAGAAGCGGATCATTTGTCCTGTTACAAAATTTTGATGCAGAGCAAAAAAATGGTTGAAGCTAGTTTATCAGATAAGAAGTGAAAAGTTAAAGGGTTAATTTTTCAGGATTAAGAAACCTCCGGTGTTAAATTCAGGAGGGGGGGCGGAGAGAGAGGGATTCGAACCCCCGGAAGCTTTCACTTCAACGGTTTTCAAGACCGCCGCAATCGACCGCTCTGCCATCTCTCCGGCGCAAAAATACTGTTACATGTTTTTTAGACCAAAAAAATCTACTGTTGATTTTGGGGTTTAATAATGATGTTCTCAATTAACCATTTACGTCCATCAAAAGATTTGAAAAATATTTCTCTTTGCCTCGCAGATTGTTTGTCAGGATGTGATTCTGAATAATGAAGTATTAATGGGACTCTGTTCTTTGTAGATCTAACGCCACCGGAATTATGTTTTCTTAAACGGTTGGCAAGGTTTCCCGTATATCCAAAGTAATATCCGCCGTCTTAAAGAGAAAGTAATATGTAAACATAGCAGGTTTTCAAGACCGCCGCATTCAACCGCTTTCACAGAACCCAGTGGGCTGCCATCTCTCCGGCGCAAAAATACAGTTTGAAGTTTTAATGCAAAAAAAACTTTGGAATAATATCATTGCTGCAATTATGCCATTGCAGAATTGCGCTTTATATTTATTAATTACAAGCATGAAGTTCAACAGGAAATATGTTATCATAGCTGTATGCCTGCTTTGCTGGGCAGGTTTCCGCAATTGCAAAACCCTTGAACTGAGGATGAGCGACCAGGAAATAGTGCAGGCCATGCGCAGTACCGGGTACAGCCCGCAGGTTTATTATAAAAAAATACATGGCCGCATCATCCGCTATATTAAGGCCGGGAACGATTCATTGCCCAAACTGATCTGCCTTCATGGTTCCCCTTCATCATTATCGGCATGGAGGGCATTATTTGCCGACAGTAATTTTCTCAATCACTACCAGGTAATAGCCATTGACAGGCCCGGTTACGGTTATTCCGGTTTTGGAAACATTGAATTAAACCTGCAGCGGCAGGTCCAACTCCTGCAACCCATTATTGATTCCATCACGTACAACAATACAGCAATTCTCTTAGGCGCTTCTTATGGCGGGCCTGTTGCAACTCAGCTTGCCGCCAATTTACCTGGCAGGTTTTGTCAACTGGTGTTGTTATCATCTTCCCTGCAGCCCGGAAAAGAAAAAACGTACTGGTTCTCTTATGTAATGGCCTTCCCGTTAGTAAAGTACCTTTTCCCCGCAACCTTCCGCATGTCGTCGCAGGAAAAACTTTCTCATGCCGCACAGTTAAAAACACTTTCAGGATGGGAAAAGGTTTTTTGCAAGGTGATGATTATACATGGCGATGAAGACAACCTGGTTTATTATGACAATGCTGTGTATGCAAAGAACAAACTTTTAAATGCAGCAGAAATAAAACTGGTAACCATGAATGCCAAAGGCCATGCGGTTATTTTCAGCGACCCGGGGTTCATCAGGCAAATATTGTTACAAAACCTTGAAAAATGATGACCGTGCTTTGTTGCAAACGGTTTACGGTTACCTTTGCCCGGCATGAAACATCTGAAAGCGCTTAATAAGTATTTCTGGAAATACAGGTGGCTTTTTTTCCTGGGCATTGTTTTTATTATACTTTCCAACTATTTCAGGATTGTTTCCCCGCAGGTAACCGGTTATGTTGTAAATGCCGTTGAACATGAACTCAGGGATTCTGTTAAGAAAAAAGACCCTCCCGTTGTTTTAACGGTTGAGGAGTCGGTAAAAAAGGTTAAAAGGGATACTTCCAATTACGATATACTGGTAAAAGAATTCATTACAAGGGTTGAGTCATCAGCAGTCATTTCTTTCGGCAGAAAAATACTTTTTTGCGGGCTGGTGCTGATGGCCGCTGCTTTGTTAAGCGGCTTTTTTACTTTCCTGATGCGGCAAACTATTATTGTAATGAGCCGCCACATTGAATACGACCAGAAGAATGAAATCTTCCGGCACTATCAGGTGCTGGACACCCATTTTTACAAAACACACAGCACCGGAGACCTGATGAGCCGCATGGCTGAAGATGTAAGCCGTGTCCGCATGTACACAGGCCCCGCCATCATGTACCTGATCAACCTTGTTGCCTTAATTGGTTTCAGTTTGTTTTATATGTTTCAGAAAAACTGGGAGCTTACTTTATATGTATTGACCCCGCTGCCGATACTTGCAGTAACCATCTATTTCGTTAATAATGTAATTAACAAAAGAAGCGAAAACATTCAGGCGCAACTGAGTGATTTAACCACCAATGCACAGGAATCATATTCGGGCATAAGGGTTATTAAATCATTTGTGCAGGAAAAAGCCATGCTGGGTTTCTTTGAAACCAACAGCGAAAAGTACAAGAACAGTGCAGTAAACCTGGCTAAGGTAGAAGCCATTTATTTTCCCTCTATTGCATTGCTCATCGGGTTAAGTACACTGCTGACCATTTTAATTGGCGGGTTTTACCAGATCAGCAATAAAATATCAGCTGGTACCATAGCAGAATTTGTAGTATATATAAATATGCTTGCTTTTCCTGTAAGCGCCATAGGATGGGTTGCCAGCATGATTCAGCGGGCATCAGCATCGCAAAAAAGGCTGAATGAATTTCTGGATACTGTACCTGTTATTAAAAACACGCAGGGGGCTGTACAGCACATTTTAAAAGGGGATATTGAGTTCAGGAATGTGAATTTTACTTACGGCCACACCGGTATAAAGGCGCTTACCGATTTTAACCTCAAAATAAATAAGGGAGAAAAGGTGGCTATTATTGGACGCACTGGCAGCGGCAAATCAACAATAGCCCAGTTGCTGCTGAGGATGTACGACCCCGGATCAGGTGAAATATTAATGGATGGGGTAAATATTAAAAACATTGATCTCCGTTCGCTTCGTGAACAGGTAAGCTATGTTCCGCAGGATGTTTTTTTATTCAGCGATACTGTAGCCAACAATATCCGCTTCGGCACGTCTGCAGCCGGTTATGATAAAGTAGAAAATGCCGCTGTACATGCCAGTGTTGATAAAGAAGTGCAGCAGTTTTCTGCCCGCTATGAAACCGTGATAGGGGAACGGGGCGTTACCCTCAGCGGTGGCCAGAAACAACGCCTCTCTAT
>JANRKT010000186.1:0-10563 GCA_033763355.1 Chitinophagaceae bacterium
CTGATGAGTGTAAAAGGTGTAAGTCAGGTAATACCGATTGGTGGAGAAAGAATGCAGTACCAGGTTTTGATTTCAAGTGAAAAATTAAGACAGTATAATCTTGCCATTGACGATATTGATAATGCTTTACAGTTAACCAATCAAAATACTACAGGTGGTTTTGTTGACAATAAAGGTTCCGAAACACTCATCAGAAATATTGGACGTGCCAATACATTAGATGATTTAGCGAATACCGTTGTAAGCAACAGAAATGCTGCACCTGTATTATTGAAACAGGTGGCAGAAGTAAAATTTGGCGGACCAATTAAAAGAGGTGATGGTTCATTTAACGGAAAACCAGCCGTGATACTTAGTATAGAGAAGCAACCGGGTAGCAGTACTATTGATGTAACTGCAGAAGCATTAAAAGCTATCGAAGAAATAAAGGCATCTCTTCCAAAAAATATTCAAATCAACACAGATGTTTTTCAGCAAAAACATTTTATCGTAAACTCCATTACCAATGTGGAAGAAGCATTAAGGGATGGGTTCATTCTTGTAATAATTATTCTCTTCCTCTTTCTTCTCAATTTTCGTACTACCATCATAACACTTACAGCAATACCGCTGTCGCTCATTATAACAGCGATTGTTTTTAAATTCTTTGATATTTCCATCAATACCCTTACTCTCGGCGGATTGGCAATTGCTATCGGCGAGTTAGTGGATGATGCCATTGTGGATGTTGAAAATGTTTATAGAAGATTGAAAGAAAACTGGCTCAGCGAAAAACCGAAGCCATTACTCAAAGTAATTTATGATGCCAGCAGTGAGGTAAGAAATTCAATAGTGTATGCCACCATCATTGTAGTGTTGGTATTTATTCCACTGTTCTATTTACAGGGAATTGAGGGGAGGATATTTGCCCCGCTTGGAATTGCATACATCACTTCTATTGTTGCATCACTAGTGGTATCACTTACAGTTACACCAGTACTGTGCAGCTATTTATTAGAAAAGAAAAATCATTTACGCCATATCAATCTGGCTTTTTGGAAACGCAAAAAAGAGAAAGCCGGTATTGATGCTATACACGAACCGGATAGCGCTCTTGTTCGCTGGCTAAAAAAACAAGATGTCAGGCTACTTCATTTTGGGTTAAAACGCCCAAAGACAATAACCGGTGTGGCTATTGCATTGATCATCGCCTCTATCAGCATTATCCCTTTTTTTGGTACAGAATTTCTACCACCTTTTAATGAGGGAAGTTATACGGTAAACATGGTGGCTCCGGCAGGAACCTCGTTAGAAGAAAGTAATAAGCTTGGTACAATCGCCGAACAACAAATGCTAAAAGTGCCGGAAGTTGCACTAACTGCACGCCGAACAGGTCGGGCAGAATTAGATGAACATGCAGAGCCGCCAAGCTCAACTGAAATTGAAGTTGCCTTAAAACCTGGTGGGAGAAGCAGGGCAGAAGTCCTGGAAGAGATGCGTACTAATCTTTCCGTTTTAAAAGGTGTTTCCATAAATATTGGTCAGCCTATTTCTCACCGTCTGGATCATTTACTTTCCGGAGTAAGAGCACAGGTGGCAGTTAAAATATTCGGTAATGATTTATTGACGCTTCGCTCTAATGCCGAAGGATTAAAATCAATTATTTCTACTGTGCCGGGTGTGGTTGATGTACAGATTGAGAACCAGGTAATGGTACCGCAGTTAATGATAAAACTTGACCGTATGGCAGTTCAGCGCTATGGCTTACAGGTGGGAAATGTGGCAGACGAACTGGAGATTTTTTACAATGGCAAAGTAGTGAGCCAGATCATTGATGGTCAGAAAAGTTTTGATATTGTGTTAAGAACTGATGACAGCACCAGAAAGAATATTGAAGCGATCCGCAATACTCAAATTGCTGCATCGGATGGTTCATTGATACCTCTGCAACAAATAGCAAAGATTGAACTGGAGAACAGCATCAATGCAGTTAACCATGAAAATACGCAACGTCGTATTGTTGTTTCTGCCAATGTGCAAGGGCGTGACCTGGGCAGCACAGTAAAAGAAATGCAGGAAACAGTAAAGAAAGAATTGCCCTTACAGGAAGGCTATTATCTGCAATGGGGTGGTCAGTTTGAAAGTCAGCAATCAGCTTCCAAATTAATTACCCTGCTCAGCATCTTTTCTATTGCAGGTATATTTCTCGTACTATATAGCCATTTTAAAAGCAGCCGTATTGCTTTGCAGATAATGCTGAACATACCATTAGCCTTAATCGGCAGTGTAATAGCCGTAATGCTTACGGGTGGTGTTTTCTCTATTGCCACCATGGTTGGCTTTATTACACTTACCGGTATTGCTTCCAGAAACGGTATTATGATGATTAGCCACTATATCCATTTAGTACAACATGAAGGCGAAGTGTTTGGAGACAAAATGATTATCCGTGGTTCACTGGAAAGATTGGTGCCTGTATTAATGACGGCATTAGTTGCAGCTTTTGCGTTGATACCATTAACAATGGATGCAACAGCACCGGGTAAAGAAATTCTCTACCCTGTTGCTACCGTTATTTTGGGTGGATTGGTTAGTTCAACATTATTAGATATGATTGTAACTCCTGTTGTATTTAAACTATTTGGCGAAAAAGCCTTAAAGAAATACCTGGAAGAGCAGGAAAAAAAGGAGTTGGCGTAAAGTGATGGTAATGAATATTTTTTTTAGTATTAAAGAAAAGAATATGGGGTGGGCTCTGCTTTGGGTCCCTTATTTATAGTGAAACAGTTTTGGAGCAGGGTTTCTGAACCCTGCCAACTTGAAAATACGAAAGTAGTTTGAGCTCATTAATATTTTTCGAAATTGTAAAGCGCGATTAATTTTTGAAGTCAATTTCATAAACTATAAGCTAAGCCTTAACTGGAATGAAAAATGGAAAATTGAATATTGCCATATTAATGTCAATTAGCATTGCATTCCTTTTGTTAGCATACAATAAGGGAATGAATGAAGACATCAATGGAGATTTCTATATTTATTATAAAGGGGGTAAGGACTTTTTGGAAAATAAGCCAATTTATACACAAGGGCTTAAAGACGGCGGCTTTACATATCCACCTTTTGCTGCAATGCTTTTTCAACTTTTTTCAATTTTTTCCTTTCACATATCAGCAATTTTATTTTGTTATATAATAAATTTTATTCTGTGGATATACTCATTTTTCCTTTTATATAAAATTTCAAACGAATTTTTTCCTGCGAAAAATTGCACAGTACCATTATTACTTGCGTTTCTTTGTTCTGCTAGATTTTATTGGCACAATTTCATTTGGGTACAAGCTAATCTGATTGTGTTAAACACGACATTATTCGGAATATTGTATTATTTACGGGGAAAGTACAACTTGAGTTACATATTCTTTTTAGCAGGATGCTTTCTTAAAATAATGCCAATTATTTTCTTGATTTCTATAGCTTTAAAGAGAGGTTATAAAGATTGGGGTAGAATATTTCTATTAAGTCTTCCATTCATATTTGTTCCATTTATATTTAGAGGATTAGAAAGAGGTATCGGCGACTGGGTAGATTACTACAATGCATTTCTCCGACCTTTTGCAAGGGGGAAAATTGATGGTGATTTAATTAGTATGGGCATCCCTTCTTTTCTCGCTAAACTAAATACTGGAAATGACTCGCTGGGTATCTCGCCAAGTCTTCGTCTAACCCAATATAATCTTGAATTACTGATAAGGGTTATTCAAATATTATTATTAAGTGGTTTTTTTGGTCGAATTATTTACCGTATTCTCAAACATAAAGATAAAGTATTTACGGGGGTTGATTTTTGCTTAATGTTTCTTATATCACTATTAATATCTGGAAGAGTTTGGGAGCATCATCATGTTTCAACTTCATTTATTTATCTCTATTTATTTGCGTCACTTAGATTTGAAGGGTATAAAAAAACGAAATACATGGTACTGACTTTTTGTGTTTTTATAGGTGTTATAGGAACTGATACTATAGGCGGTACTTTATATGATTTTTCCCAATTTTACTGTTTTATTACAATTTTAATGATAATAATATCGTTGATTTTGCTAGTATCAAGGACAACAATCCCTTTTGCACAGTCCAACGAGACAATGGGGTTGATAAAAGAAGGGGAGCAAAACCGGCAACTTAATGTAGCGAAAATGAACATATTATCAGGACTATCGTAAAACCGAAAAGTTACTTATAAAGAAGGGCTGCAATATTTTATTGAAACAGGGGGAAACGAAACCGACAAGATTGCTGTGGCATGGAAAAGGTAAGAGTTGAGATTGATTTCAGATTCCTTAAATAATATCAGCAGTAAATTATTAAATATGTTCAAAGAATTTCCTTCATTACATCCTCTTGCAGTACATTTCCCCATCGTACTGATCTTATTGGCTGTGGTTTTACAGGCTATGCTGGTTTGGAAAGAACTGAAGCAGATAAAGTGGGTTGCACTTGTTATTATGGGTGGGGCCTTTTTTTCATCGCTTGCTGCCAGCACTGTCTTTCATGCAGAGCCGTCTGCAGACGCCCCCAAAGCAGCATTGGAAATATTTGAACAGCATGAGAAATTTGCACAGCTGACTCTTTGGATGAGTGGCATTACATTTTTGCTGAAACTCATTGGTGTGTTTTTCAAAATCAATCGCCGCTCATTTGAAATTATTGTATTGATAGCCGCCATTATGGCTGCTGTTTTTCTTTCCATTGCCGGGCATCACGGGGCAAGGCTTACCCATATAGCTGGCATCGGCCCTATGGGCAGATATTTAATGAAAGGCCATGGTGAAGGTGGCAAAATGGGTGACATGAAGAACATAGATATGAAAAATGATACGGCAATGAACATGACCGATACGATGTCCGGCATGAACAATATGGATAATATGTCGGGAATGGGAAACATGAAAATGGATTCTTCTATGGATATGAAAGACATGAATATACCCGGCATGGATAGAAGCACAAGCATGAACAATATGAAGGGTATGGAAAACATGAAAGGGATGGATAAAATGAAGAACATGAAGAATATGCCTGGTATGGATAACATGAAAGACAAGAAGGATATGGAAATGGGTTCTTCTATGAACATGAAAAATATGAATAACATGCCGGGAATGGATAAGATGAAAATGGATTCATCAATGAATATGAATGACATGAGGAAGACAAACATGCCTGGCATGGGCAACATGAAAATGCCACCGAAGAACCCGATGGATACATTTCGTTTTCCTGATAATAACCCGGCCCGTAAAAAGAATTACAAGCAGGCAAACCAATAAATAACATTACTATGAAAAAGCTGCTTTCACTTGTATTGCTGGTTCCGGGTTGCATTTTTGCGCAAATAAATCACTCTATGCCTGGAGTAGTGGATGATGGGCTTAAAAAAATAACATCGTACCATTTCCCTTTAAAGAAAACCCCACTTGCTCCCGGAAAAATTTATGAGGGTAAGAAAGTGGAGTACGACTTGTATGTAACCGATACAATGGTAAACTTTACCAGTAAACGTCGTCATGCTATTGCCATTAACGGGCAGATACCGGCGCCAATTCTTGAATTTACTGAAGGCGATACTGCTATCATTAGGGTACATAACATGATGAAGATGGAAACATCTATCCATTGGCATGGCATATTATTACCCAATAAAGAAGATGGGGTTCCTTATTTAACAACTTCTCCTGTGGAAGCTGGCAAAACTTATACGTTCACTTTTCCATTGATACAAAGCGGTACTTACTGGTATCATTCACACACTATGGTACAGGAGCAAAGTGGTTTATATGGTTCTATTGTAATCCACCCTGCCCAGCCGGAGCCGCAATTGAAAGAGTATGTATTATTATTATCCGACTGGACAGATGAAAATCCACACCAAGTAATGCGTTACCTGAAACGGGGAGGCGAATGGTATGCTATAAAAAAGGGTGCATTGCAGAGCTATGGAGAAGCTATTGCAGCAGGTGCATTTAAAGATAAACTGAAACAGGAATGGCAGCGTATGCCCGCCATGGATGTATCTGATGTTTACTACAATAAATTCTTATTAAACGGGCAGGAAACAACTGAATTTAAAGATGCAAAGCCGGGAGAAATAATCCGGCTAAGGATTATCAACGGGTCGGCTGCAACTTACTTCAACCTACAATATGCAAACAGTTATATGCGGATCATTGCCGCTGATGGTATTAATGTAACTCCTGTTAGTGTAAATAAACTAGAAATTGCTATTGCAGAAACTTACGACGTATTGATTACAGTGCCCGAAACAGGCAGTGCAGAACTAAGGGCTACTTCTTGGGATGTAATGGGATATTCGTCCGCTTTCTTTGGCAACGGCCCTGTCATTAAAGCACCCGATATTCCAAGGCTGAATTATTTTAAGATGATGCAGCAAATGGGTAGTATGAACATGAAGACTATGGATATGGGCAGTATGCAGGGCATGGACATGAAGAATATGCGTATGCCTGCTGATACTATAGCCAAAAAGAAAGAAATGAGTATGCAGCATATGGAAGGCATGAAGATGGATGATATGGCAGGCATGGATATGAAAATGGAGATACCGGGTGAATTTAATTACAACATGTTGCGGGCTCTGCATCCAACCACATTAGATTCCTCTTTACTACCAAGGGAAGTTAAGCTCACACTCACAGGCAACATGCTCCGGTATGTTTGGTCATTTGATTTTAAAACTTTATCAACTGCCGATAAAATACTTATCCGAAAAGGAGAAAGGGTAAGATTTGTTTTAACCAACAATACCATGATGCGGCATCCATTGCATTTGCACGGTCACTTCTTCCGTTTCATCAATTCTCAGGGTGAATATTCGCCCATCAAGCACACATTCGATATCAAGCCAATGGAAACTGTAACTATTGAATTTGATGCCAATGAAGAGCAGGATTGGTTTTTTCATTGCCATATTTTATACCACATGATGGCAGGGATGGCCCGTATTGTAAGCTATGAGAGAAGTGAGCAAAATGAATTTGCAAAAAACGGATACCGAAAGTTAAAAAAAGAGGATAATGTTCTTTATCCATGGTACGATTTGTCAGTACACTCTCAAGGTGCATGGCTGAGTGGAAATATTTCAAATAATAAGATGGCTTTGGAATTCGAGGGAAGGGCAAGCTGGAAGGGTGATTACGAAACAGAAACGCATTTACTACGTTACCTCGATAAAAAACAATACTTCGCTTTTTATATAGGCTATGATTACAGGAAAAATAAAACGCTGCCATTGGCAAACAAACCCAACTCAAAGGATAACCGTAGGGTTTTTGATGCAGGGTTTTATTATTTATTGCCTATGCTTATCCGTTCAGAATGGAGGGTTGACCATACAGGTCGTTTAAGATTACAATTGGAAAGAAGAGATTTGCCCCTAAGTAGTAATGTCTTTTTTGATTTCAGGGTAAATACTGATAAAGAATATAATGTAGCAGCTAGATATATGATAGCTAAATCATTTTCCATCAGCACAAATTATGACAGTGATTATAAATGGGGAATTGGATTAACATGGCATTATTGAAATGAGAATAAAAATATTTTATGAAACATAACCACCACAACGAGCAGCGGTATACTTGCCCAATGCATCCTGAAATTGTGAAGGACGAACCCGGCAATTGTCCCAAATGCGGAATGAATCTCGTCCCTGTTGATGCAAACGAGAAAGAACATTCCCAGTTGCAGCATCTGCATACAGACAATATAATAGAGGCCTCTTCTCATGAAGAGTATGTTGTTGAACGGCGAAATGCTCAAGGGTTCCAAAAGTATACTTGTCCCATGCACCCTCAAATCATACACGATGGTCCTGGTCAGTGCCCTCTGTGTGGTATGTCGCTTGTGCCAATTGCAAAACCTGTTATGCATGGTGGACATGAAGCTCATTCCTCCGGTATCGCAGATTTCAAAAAACGGTTTTATGTTGTGCTGATTCTTACGGTTCCTATCATGTTGCTTTCAGAAATGATTCAACATTGGCTGAATATTCACATCAGTTTCGCTGGCTCAAACTATGTGTTACTTATTTTATCCTCGGTTGTATTCTTTTATGGTGGCTGGCCATTTCTCAAAGGGTTAACCGGAGAAATGCGGGCAAAAAATCCCGGAATGATGACATTGGTCGCATTTGCTATTTCTATAGCCTATATCTATAGCCTAGCAATTGTACTGGGGTTAAAGGGCATGGATTTCTTTTGGGAATTAGCAACACTCATTCTTATCATGTTATTAGGGCACTGGATAGAAATGAAATCTGTAGCTGGTGCATCAAGGGAACTTGAATTACTGGTACAGTTAATGCCTGATGACGCTCATTTAATCAATGGTGATACAATAACTGAAGTAAAAACTGATTCACTGAAAGAAAATGATGTGATTCTTATCAAGCCTGGGGAGAAGGTTGCTGCCGATGGAATTATCATAGATGGGGAAAGTTACCTAAATGAGTCCATGCTTACAGGTGAATCGAAACCTGTTGAAAAATCAAAGGGAGATAAAGTGATTGCAGGAGCTATCAACGGTAATGGAGCTATAAAAGTTGCCGTGTCACATGGTGTCAAAGATTCTTACTTATCGCAGGTCATAAAACTGGTTCAGGATGCACAACAATCAAAATCCAAAACTCAATTAATTGCAGACAGGGCAGCAAGATGGCTTACGTTGGTTGCGATTGTGGCAGGTATCACTACTTTTTTGGTTTGGTATTTATCGGGAAAAGATTTGGCCTTTTCCATTGAGCGTATGGTAACAGTAATTGTTATTTGCTGCCCCCATGCACTGGGATTAGCTGTTCCACTGGTAGTGGCAAAATCAACGGCACTATCAGCAAAACATGGGTTACTGATAAAAAACAGAACAGCCTTTGAAAATGCAAGAAAGATAACAACGTTGGTATTTGATAAAACCGGAACGCTGACAGTTGGGAAATTTGAAGTTTCTAAGATTGTTTCATTAACTGAAGGTCTTTCTGAACATGAATTATTAAAATATGCAGCTGCTTTGGAACAGAACTCAGAACATCCTATTGCCACAGGAATTATGCAGAAAGCAAAAATCTTATCGATTCAAATTCCAGTTGTAGGCAACTTTAATGCCATTACAGGAAAGGGAGTCGAAGCAACTATAGAAGGTTACGATATAAAAATTGTGAGTCCTGGATATCTTAAAGAGTCGAATGTTAAATTACCCGAGGACTATATGACTGATGCTTCTGAAACCGTCGTATTTGTTTTGATAAATAATCAACTTTCCGGTTATATTGCTTTGTCAGATACTATTCGGCCAGAATCAGCAGAAGCTATCCGTGCTTTGGGTATTGACAATATAAAATCAGTATTACTTACAGGTGATAATAGAAGAGTGGCTGAAACAGTTGCCCGTAAATTAGGTATGAATTTTTTCTTTGCTGAGGTGTTACCACATCAGAAACTAGAAAAAATTAAGGAATTACAGGAAGAAGGAGAGTTTGTTGCGATGACAGGAGACGGTATCAATGATGCCCCTGCCTTAGCACAGGCTAATATCGGTATTGCGGTTGGATCTGGTTCTGATATTGCAGCGGAAACAGCTGGGATTGTATTGGTCAATAGCAATCCGCAAGACGTTGTTTCATTAATTCGGTTTGGCAAGGCCACTTATAGAAAAATGATTCAAAATTTGATTTGGGCTACGGGTTATAATATAGTAGCCTTGCCATTGGCGGCGGGGGTACTCTACAAAATGGGAATCCTGTTAAGCCCTGCTGCTGGTGCCGTTTTAATGAGTGTGAGTACGGTTGTGGTGGCTATTAATGCAAGTCTTTTAAAAATAAAATAAATCAACAACCTATATTGTTTATGGCAAAAAGTAAACACTACTACATACGAAAAATACACCGCTGGCTCGGTGTTATTTTAGGCATTCAGTTTTTATTATGGACAATTGGTGGCCTATATTTCAGTTGGAGCAATATGGATGAAGTGCATGGTGACATTCAAAAGAAAAATGCAACGCTTCTCTCTTCT
The DNA here is from genome assembly GCA_033763355.1 of Chitinophagaceae bacterium. Lineage (GTDB taxonomy): Bacteria > Bacteroidota > Bacteroidia > Chitinophagales > Chitinophagaceae > JANRKT01. The sequence goes on from JANRKT010000186.1 coordinate 10,065, forward strand.
GATATTTCTCTGGTCAGTCCTACAGTAGCGCTGGATACAATAAAAATGATTCATCGTATTGATTCAGTTGTCTCCATTCAATTGATTGAAATTTTGGGCAAGCCTTTTTACCAGGTTCGTTGTATAAGTACCATTCAGAATGAAACTAATGATGAACATGGGACGCAGGTAATGAATCATCTTGCCGATGCAGAAACAGGTCGGATTCGTGGACCATTGACAAAAGAAGAAGCGGTTAATGTAGCTAAAATGAGATTTAATGGAGAACCCGAAGTAAAATCAGTTGAATACTTAACTGGCACAAGTGGTCATCATGAATATCGGGAAAGCCCTCTGCCTGCCTATGCCATTACCTTTGAACATCCATCAAAAACGACTGTTTACGTTGCCAGTGAATTAGGAACTATTCAAAAATTCAGGAATAATAAATGGAGAATATTTGATTTTCTGTGGATGATGCACACGATGGATTATGAAAGTAGGGATCATATCGGTAACT
>JANRKT010000187.1:0-34509 GCA_033763355.1 Chitinophagaceae bacterium
GATTCAATAAAAGATGTTGCACCCATCCTGCTGATTGTTGGCGGCGCAGGGGCTTTAAAACAGGTTTTTACAGACAGCGGTGTAAGCGCTTCAATAGGCGATATGCTGAGTAACCTTTCCGTTCATCCTTTGGTGCTTGCATGGTTTATCACTGCTTTTATACGTGTTTGCATTGGTTCTGCAACTGTAGCCGGTTTAACTACAGCAGGTATTATTGCCCCTGTTGTTTCGCAGGCCAACGTTGACCCTAACCTGATGGTTTTGTCTATTGGCGCAGGGAGCCTTATGTTTTCACATGTAAATGATTCAGGCTTCTGGATGTTCAAAGAGTATTTTAACTTAAGCATTAAAGACACCATCCGTTCATGGTCAATCATGGAAACCATAGTTGCCATAGTGGGGCTTATCGGCGTATTGATTTTAAACATTTTTGTCTAAAATAAAACAATGAGAACAGAACAAAAGTTAGCAGAACTGGGATTGTCATTACCTGTATTGCCGGGCTCCAAAGGAATTTATAAATCCTGCCTTGAAGTGGATAAGCTCCTGTATTTATCCGGTCACGTATCAATCAATACAGACGGCAGTTTTATAACCGGTAAAGTGGGCCTTGATATTACTGATGAAGAAGGAAAACTTGCTGCACGCCAATGCGGACTGGCCATGCTGACATCCATAAAAAAATACCTGGGTAGCCTGGATAAAATAAAAAGGGTGATTAAAATACTGGGTATGGTAAATTGTTCTGCTGATTATACTAAACACCCGGTAGTCATTAATGGCTGCAGCGAATTGTTTGTGCAATTATGGGGCGAAGACAACGGCAAAGGTGTGCGGAGTGCAGTAGGGATGGGGTCATTGCCCAATAATGTGGCTGTGGAGATTGAAGCAATTTTTGAAATAAACTAAGGATGGTAAAATGGAATTAGCTTATGAGAGCTGGTATTGGGTTGAAAATGCAGACCAGCTTGATTCGCCGGCATTGCTGATTTATCCTGACCGGGTAAAAGAAAATATACGCATTCTTACCGGAATGATAGATGATGTGGCCCGCCTAAGGCCCCATGTAAAAACCAATAAAACAAAAGAAGCTACTGCACTGATGATGCAGGCGGGGATAAATAAATTCAAATGCGCCACCATTGCAGAAGCGGAAATGCTGGGCATGTGCAGTGCAAAAGATGTGTTGCTTGCTTACCAGCCTGTTGGTCCCAAATTGCAGCGCTTTGCTTCAGTAATAAAAAAATACCCTGCCACAAAATTTTCCTGCCTGGTTGATAATGTCAGCGCTGCAAAACAGCAGGATAAAATTTTTTCTGATGCAGCGTTAAGTGTTGATGTTTACCTTGACCTTAATACAGGCATGGGACGCACAGGGATTGCGCCCGGCGACGCAGCATTACAGTTGTATAAAGAAGCATCGGGAATGAAAGGGATACACCCGGTTGGGCTACATGCCTACGACGGCCACATCAGGCCACTTGATTTTAATGAAAAAAAAGCTGAATGTGATAAAGCTTTTGCTGCAGTTGAAAATTTTAAAAATCAGATTATGGATGCAGGCCTGCCCGAACCTGTAATTGTTGCCGGCGGAACACCCACCTTTTCCGTTCACTGCAAGAGAGAAAAGATTGAATGCAGTCCGGGTACTTTTATTTACTGGGACAAGGGATACAGTGATCTTTGCAAAGAGCAGAAATTTCTTACAGCGGCGGTACTGGTAACAAGGGTTGTTTCATTGCCAACTGAAACACGGTTATGCCTTGACCTTGGCCACAAGTCGGTTGCGGCAGAAAATGAAATTACCAAAAGGGTTTTCTTTCTCAATGCACCGGAACTGAAACCTGTTGGCCAGAGCGAAGAGCACCTTGTACTGGATGCAGGCCCCAATCACCCCTATAAAGTCGGGGATATTTTATATGCATTACCATATCATGTATGCCCCACCTGCGCTTTGTATGAAAGGGCATATACTGCAGAAGGCCACCGTATAACCGGGGAATGGAAGATGATTGCAAGGGACAGGAAGATTAGTTGTTGAGCAGGTGATGTTAAAACGATAAAATTGATTTAAGATAGCTATACAACATTTAAATGTCAATCATTGGCGAACAATTAAACGCTGGGTATAAAAACTCCCCTTCCCCTGAAGGGGGTTTCATCATTGACGCACACCTCGATCTCAGCATGAATGCCATGGAATGGAACCGTGATTTGAGAATGCCTGTAAAAGAAATCAATGCAAGGGAAGAAGGAATGACAGATAAGCCAGACCGTGCAAAAGCGACGGTTTCCCTTCCGGAATTAAGAAAAGGAAATATTGGTTTGGTTGTAGCTACACAAATTGCAAGGTATGTAGAGCAGGGAAGTGTGTTGCCCGGATGGCATTCGCCGGAGCAGGCATGGGCGCAAACGCAGGGGCAAATGGCATGGTATAAAGCAATGAGAGAAGAAGGAGAAATGGTTCAGGTTGCTGATTTGCCTTCGCTTGAACGGCATGTTGCTTTGTGGAATGATGGCAAGCCCAATGATAAAAAACCTGTGGGTTTTATTTTAAGCCTTGAAGGGGCAGATTCACTTATAACATTAAAGCACCTTGAAAAAGCATTTGAATATGGGTTAAGGGCTGTCGGCCCTGCACATTACGGCCATGGAAGATATGCCCCGGGTACAACAGCTGAAGGCGGTTTAACAACAGCAGGAAAACAATTGCTGAAAGAAATGCAGTTGCTGCACATGATACTTGATGTGACCCATTTAACTGATGAAGGTTTTTGGGAAGCATTGCAGTTATTTAAAGGGCCGGTATGGGCGAGCCATAACAATTGCAGGGCATTGGTAAACCACCAGCGGCAATTCAGCGATGAACAGCTGAAGGCATTGATTGAAAGAAATGCTGTAATCGGTTTGGCGCTCGATGCATGGATGATGGTGCCGGGTTGGGTGAGAGGCAAATCAACGCCAAAGGAGATGAACTGCAACTTAGAAGTAATGATTGATCACCTGGACCACATCTGTCAGCTTGCAGGAAATACATCGCATGTGGGCATCGGTTCTGATCTTGACGGGGCATTCGGAAAAGAACAATGTCCATACGATCTTGAAACAATAGCTGACCTTCAAAAATTGCCCTCAATGTTTTCAAAGCGGGGATATTCATCCGCCGATATTAAAAATATGATGCACGGAAACTGGTTAAGGTTTTTGAGTAACGCATGGAAATAAAGACTGACTTATTACTGCCTTTAATGTTATTTGCAAATCTCCGTTCTGCTTTATTTTATTCAACCACCGCTTTTGGGGATAGGTAAGTAGGTACAAAAAAATCATTTTGCAGTAAATTTTATACCGGGTGATAAAGGGGTTATTTGATTGTCGCAACAAGCCCCTTTAATTGCCGCATTACTACCCCTGTGTTCAACTGCCTTGGTTGTAATTTTGGCAGCGGAAAATGGAATTCAATGATGAGAACAAAAAAGATTTGAATTATTTTTTTCCTGCTGACATAGGGTTGTCAGTAAGCAGTGGTTACTTTGCCCTGAAGTTCTTTAACAATAAATTTATTTTGCAGTTATCAGAACATTGTTACATTTGCTAACAGTGTTAGGTAAAAATCAGCATAATGGGTATCAGCGAAAGGCGGCTCCGTGAAAAAGAAGAAGTGAGATCGGCCATACTGGCTACGGCCTGGCAAATGGTAAAAGAAGAGGGCTGGCAATCGCTCTCTGTACGCAAAATAGCAGATGCGATTGAATACAGTGTGCCTGTTATTTATGATCATTTTGAAAACAAAGAAGCCATCCTGATGAAATTTGCTGACGAAGGGTTCCGCATCCTTACCAAAAAAATCGGGCAGGCCTTTGGAAAACATGATAACCCGGTTGACCAGTTGAAGGCAATGGCTGATGCGTATTGGAGTTTTGCAATGAAGAACAAGGCTTATTACCAGTTGATGTATGGCGTTGGCATGGCTTGTTGTGACGCTAATAAGCGCCTGGATGACAAAGAGGGCTTTGACTATTACATTATGGAAGCGATCAAAAAGCTCGTAGGCAAAAGCAGGCACCCGGGCGCCAATTCATGTTTAAAGTACCACACTTATTGGTCCATACTGCACGGCCTTGTATCAATTAAGATCATGGGAAACTCACCTGTTTCAGGGGAACTGAATAAAATGGTTTTAGACGATGCCATAGAAGGTTTTATCAGGAACCTCAGCTGATTCTTACCTGCTGCCCGGAAGACCCGGAATAATTGTTTGCCACCTTACTGCAGCGCAAACTGCAGGCACATGCAGAAAACGATAAAATGAAATTATCCTGCCCTTAACATGCAGGAATAGGAGTTTATTTCCCTGAGTGTTATTGCCGGCCGGAATGGAAGTAAAAAATTTTGAACGATGTGCTGTCCTGTGAATGCATTTTCATTCGTCATCCGGGTGAAATGAAGAAACCTGAAGCTCAGTTATTAAAACAAAAAAACCAAGTATGCAAACCAATCAACCAGCGATACAGGAAAAGTTACCTGCGGGCCTGTTTGTTACCCTGATCGCATTGCTTATATTTTATGGATGCAATTCATCTGCGGGTAACCCGGCGGGCTATGGGCAGCAGGTACAGGCTTTACCTGTTATTACTTTAATTAAAATGCCGGCCACCACTTACCAGGAATTTTCTGCTTCGCTGGAAGGAACCAAAGACATTGAGGTCCGCCCGCAGGTAGATGGATACCTTGACAGGATATATGTGGATGAAGGGGCTTATGTGAAAAAGGGCCAATCCTTGTTTCACATCAATGAACGGCCTTACCGTGAACAATTGAATACTGCTAAGGCAGGTTTGGCTGCTGCCAAAGCCAATCTTGCCAATGCACAGATCAACTTATCTAAAATAACGCCACTGGTGCAGAATAATGTGGTGTCTGATATTCAGTTAAAATCGGCGCAGGCAGCTTATGATGCCGCTGCGGCGGGTGTGGCACAATCGGAGGCAATGGTGCAAAGCGCTGAGATCAATCTGGGATATACATTGATCAAAGCCCCTTCAGATGGTTATATCGGAAGGATACAGCATAAAACCGGAAGCCTTGTTGGCACTTCAACTGCAGAAGCGCTTACCATTATCTCTGACATAAAAGAAGTGTACGCTTATTTCTCTTTCAGTGAAAATGATTTTTTGCAGTTCAAAAACCAGTTCGCCGGCAATACAGTTGAGGAGAAAATAAAAAATATGCCGCCTGTTGAACTGGTATTGGCAGACGGGAGCGTCTATCCGCAAAAAGGCAAAGTGCAAATAGTGGCAGGCCAGTTTGATAATAGTGTAGGCGCCATCAGCTTCCGTGCCTCTTTTCCCAATCCTGAGAGATTTCTTCGTTCAGGTAATACCGGCAAAGTGCGGATAGCACAACTTCTGAAAGAAGCTTTGGTGGTACCACAGGAAGCTACATTTGAGATACAGGATAAAGTATTTGTATTTGCAGTAGGCGATAGTAATAAAGTAACAAGCAAACCCATCACTGTCGCCGGCAGAACAAACTATTATTATTTTGTTGAAAGCGGTGTGCAGGCCGGAGAAAAAATTGTATTTGCCGGAACCGGTAACCTTCAGGATGGAATGGTTATTCAACCGCAACCTATATCTGCAGATAGTTTGTTTAAAGTAAAACCTCTATAATTCAAGTTAAAGAAACTAATTCTAAAGTCCGAAAGTCAGTAAAGACAGGGAAGTTCATTTTAAAGGATATTATTATTGACCGGTTAGTTCTTTCGGACTTATCGTCTTCCCGACCTTTCTGACTTCTATTCAACCGTTTTCTATCAGCAGGAAAAAAATACTATCTCATGTTAAAAAGATTTATTGAAAGACCGGTTTTATCAACTGTTGTGTCGGTCATTTTGCTTTTGTTAGGGGGGCTGTCATTATATACACTGCCCGTTACATTGTTTCCTGATATAGCGCCGCCAAGTGTTCAGGTCACTGCTTTTTATCCGGGCGCCAATGCCGAAGTAGTGGCCCGCTCTGTAGCAACGCCAATTGAAGAAGCGATCAATGGCGTGGAGAACATGACGTATATGACTTCCAATTCCAGCAACGACGGAAGTATGACGCTGAATGTTTATTTTAAACAAGGCACCGATCCGGATATTGCATCGGTAAATGTGCAGAACCGTGTATCAAAAGCAGTAAGCCAGATACCGCAGGAAGTGGTGCAATCAGGTATTTCAACACAGAAGGTACAGAACAGCATCATTATGTTTGTGGCGTTATCAAGTGATGATGCAAAACAATACGATGAACTTTTTTTGGAAAACTATATTAAGATAAACCTTATTCCGGCTGTGCAAAGGGTGCCAGGTGTGGGCCAGGCATTGGTATTTGGCGCTAAAGATTATTCCATGCGTATCTGGCTGAAACCCGACAGGCTCATTGCCAATAATCTTTCTCCGCAGGATGTATTGAATGCTGTCAGGGATCAAAACCTCGAAGCAGCGCCGGGACGTATGGGCCAGGGCAGTCCTGAAACTTTTGAATACGTATTAAAGTATAAAGGTAAGTCGGGCCAGAACGAAGACTATGAGAATTTTGTTATAAAAGCAAATACGGATGGTTCGATGCTTCGCCTGAAAGATCTGGCCCGTGTGGAATTTGGCTCTTTTACTTATTCATCCAACAGCAGGATGGACGGAAAACCGGTTTCCGGTTTCGCTGTGTTTCAAACAGCAGGTTCCAATGCTAATGATATATTAACTGAGGTAGAGAAATTGCTGAATGATTTTTCTGCTACCCTTCCAAAAGGAGTAAAGACCACTACGATGTACAATTCAAAAGAGTTTTTGGATGCATCTGTTGATCAGGTAACGGAAACACTGCTTATTGCATTTGGCCTGGTATTTCTGATGGTGTTTTTATTTCTTCAGGATTTCCGTTCCACATTAATACCGGCCATTGCAGTGCCGGTTGCTATTATCGGCACATTCTTCTTTTTGCAGGTGTTTGGCTTTACCTTAAACCTGCTTACCTTATTTGCATTGGTATTGGCTATTGGCATTGTGGTGGATGATGCCATTGTGGTAACGGAAGCAGTACACAGTAAGATGGAGCGGACAAAGCTGCCGGCACGAAAAGCGACAATAGAATCCATGAATGAAATTTCCGGGGCCATTATATCTATTACACTGGTAATGGCTGCGGTGTTTGTACCTGTTGGGTTTATGCAGGGGCCCGCCGGTGTGTTTTACAAACAGTTTGCCTTTACACTGGCCATTGCCATCTTAATTTCAGCGGTGAATGCATTGACCCTGAGCCCGGCCCTGTGTGCTTTATTTTTAAAAAACCCGCATAGCGAAGACGAGGGAAACGGACATCATAAAAAGAAAGGATTTGCAGGCCGCTTCTTCAATGGTTTCAATGCAGGTTTTGCATCCATGACCAACAGGTATATTCAAAGCATTAAATTTCTTATCCGTCACAAATGGATTGCATTATCAGCATTGGCGCTGATCAGCGCTGTAAGTTTTTGGATGGTGAAAAAAGCGCCAACAGGTTTTATTCCCACCGAAGACCAGGGTTTTGTTTTGTATGCGGTGAATACACCTCCCGGAAGTTCACTGGACAGAACAAGACAGGCAACAGAGGCCATTGACAGCATAATCCGAAACGAACCGATGACCGATCACCTGTATGCTATTGACGGGTTGAATTTTATCAGCTTCTCCAATGCGTCGTCTTATGCTGCCGGTTTTATCAGGCTGAAAGATTATGATAAGAGGGGGCCTGTAAAAAATCCTGATCAAATTGCCGGTATGCTGACGCAAAAGGTTAGCCAGGTAAAAGGAGCCAGCACTTTCTTCTTCAACTTTCCTACGGTACAGGGATTTGGTAATGTAAGCGGTTTTGAATTTATGTTGCAGGACAGGACAAACGGGCCATTGGATAAATTGGGCAATACGGCTTATGCATTTATGGGCGCATTGATGCAGCGAAAAGAAATTGCATACGCCTTCTCAACGTTTTCGGCCGGAAACCCGCAGTATATGCTGGAAGTGGATAATATAAAAGCAAAACAGTTAGGCGTATCCATCAGTGAACTGATGCAAACGATGCAGATATACTACGGCAGCAGTTTTGTTTCAGACTTTAACCGCTTTGGAAAATATTACCGTGTGATGGCGCAGGCAGATATTCCTTACCGTGCCGGCCCCGGTTCACTCGATGGTATTTATGTAAAGAACAATCATGGTGAAATGGTACCGGCTAAAACATTGGTATCACTGAAAAGGGTGTATGGGCCGGAAACGGTGACACGCAACAACCTGTTCAACGCTGTTACCATTAATGGGATACCCAAGCCAGGTTACAGTACAGGTGATGCTATTAAAGCTATTGAAGAAACGGCGAAGCAGGTATTGCCGAGGGGATATGCGTATGAATGGACGGGGGTAACTAAAGAAGAAATCAAAACAGGAGGGCAAACAGCCTTTATCTTTTTGCTGAGTATAATATTTGTTTTTTTCCTGCTGGCTGCGCAATATGAAAGTTATATTCTGCCACTTGCAGTCATATTAACCATTCCGACCGGTGTATTGGGCGTATTTGCTTTTATTGGTTTTGCAGGAATTGACAACAACATCTATGTGCAGATAGGAATGATCATGCTGGTAGGGTTGCTGGCAAAAAATGCAATCTTAATTGTAGAGTATGCAGTGCAGCGCCGGCGGGCCGGTATGGGATTGATTGAATCAGCGCTGGAAGCATCCAGGCTCAGGCTTCGTCCCATTTTAATGACATCATTCGCTTTTATAGTAGGGTTGCTGCCACTTACATGGACAACCGGCGCCTCTGCACTCGGCAATCATTCCATTGGTATCTCTGCTGTAGGCGGCATGCTTACCGGGGTTATGCTTGGCATATTTATTATTCCCGTATTGTTTGTGATTTTTCAGTACCTGCAGGAAAAAGCGGGGAGAAAGGATAAACAGCCTGAAACAACCGCACTGTCAGAATAAATTTTTGAAACGAATAAATTGATCAATCATGCTACAAAGAATAAACATATTATATCTGTTGACGCTGTCAGTGATGTTTCTTGCAGCCTGCAGTGTATCGAAAGAATACCAGCGGCCGGACCTGGAATTACCAAAACAATTCAGTGCCGGTGAAAGTATAAGTTTTGCCGACACCAGCAGCATTGCAGACATAGAATGGAAAATGTTTTTTACTGATATTACATTGCAGGAACTTATAGAAAAAGGCCTGCAATACAATCATGACCTGCTGATTGCTGTTAAACGGATTGATATTGCACAACTGCAGGCAAAACAAAGCAGGTTATTGCAATTGCCGGAAGTTAACCTGCAGCTTACAGGGCAAATCAGCCGCCCTTCTGATAACAGCCTGAATGGGATAAGCCTGAAAACCTTTTTAGGAAAAAGCTATGTTGAAAATTATAACGCTGCTGTTAACCTGTCATGGGAGGCAGATATATGGGGAAAGATAAGAGGACAAAAAGAAGTTGCCCTCACTGAATACCTGCAAACCACCGAAGCGGCAAAATTTGTGCAGACACAACTGGTGGCTGATATTGCACAGGGATATTATAACCTGCTGATGCTCGACAAGCAATTAGACATTACCAGGAAAAACCTTTTGCTGAGCGATAGTTTTTTAGTTGCCACCCGTTTATTGAAAGATGCTGGCCTGGGCAATGCATTAGCAGTACAACAGGCCGAATCGCAAAAACAATCCACTGCATTATTGATACCGCAACTGGAACAAAGCATCGCTTTGCAGGAAAATGCATTGCAGCAATTAACGGGACAACTCCCGGGCCACATTGCAAGAAAAACATCATTAAATGAAATTTCAATTACCGGTGACCTTTCTGCCGGCCTGCCTGTTGCTATGGTAAGCAGAAGGCCGGATGTTCGTGCAAGCGAAATGGCCCTGATGATTGCGAATACGCAGGTGGGCATTGCAAAAGCAAACATGTATCCTTCATTAAATATTACAGCCGGAACAGGGCTGGAATCTTTTAAAGCCAGTAACTGGTTCAATATTCCCGGCTCACTATTTGGATTGGCGGCGGGCAGCATAGTTCAGCCTATTTTCAGAAGAAAAGAATTGAAAACACGATTTGAAACAGCAAAGCTGCAGAGGGAACAGGCCGTCGTTCAATTCAGGCAATCTGTACTGCAGGCAGCAACAGAAGTTGCCGGCGCATTGGTGCAGGCAGATAAATTAAAGCAACAGGAACAGATTGTAATGGCACAGGTTGATACATTGAAGCAGGCTGTTTTCAATGCCAAACTTTTGTTTCGCAGTGATATGGCCAATTATCTTGAAGTGATCACGGCACAGGGAAATGCATTGCAGGCGGAACTGGACCTTGCATCTATTCACCGGCAGCAATTAAATGCTATGGTAGAGCTTTATCGCTCTTTGGGTGGCGGATGGAAATGATCTGCCGAAAATGAAATTCAGGTAATGATATGACAAATAGAGGCATTGCCGGTAATTCCGTGTAAGTCCGTACAGCGGACAATATAATAAAGTCTTACAGGTTTTCAGGGCAGGGTTGTTTTGACTGTTGAACCCGGCCGGGTTTGGTTAAAACAATACAGCAGCCCCTATTTTCATTACATTTGTATTTCAACTTTACCTGTAATGACGATTCACAAAGAAGGATATAAGACCTTAGCGCTTGGAGGTTTGATTTATGTGGTGCTGAACATGCTTTCATTTTCTTTTCTCAGTTATGCAATACCGGCACTGGCATGGGTTGTTTTTATCTTAACCACTCTTTTGTTCCTTTTTCTTATTTCTTTTTTCAGGGTCCCCAAAAGGAACTTCACCATTGATAACAGCTGTATAGTTGCCCCTGCCGATGGTAAGGTGGTAGTGATTGAAGAGGCGGTTGATGAGGAATATTTCACGGCAAAACGTTTGCAGGTTTCAATTTTTATGAGCCCTGCCAATGTGCATGTAAACCGCAACCCCATCAGTGGCGAAGTGGTGTACAGCAAATATCATAAAGGCAAATACCTGGTAGCATGGAACCCCAAATCTTCAACAGAAAACGAGAGGCACAGCGTGGTAATAAAAAACGAGAAAGCTGAAATATTGGTTAAACAGATTGCCGGGGCACTGGCAAAGCGGATTATAAATTATCTTCAACCGGGACAGAAAACAGAACAGTGTGCGGAAATGGGTTTTATAAAATTCGGCAGCAGGGTAGATCTTTTATTGCCTGTTGGAACCAAAACAGAAGTACAGGTAGGCCAGCATGTAAAAGGTGGTGTAACGGTGATTGCGAGGCTGTAAAATATTTCTTCTACAAAATCTTTTTCAACTCCCCTAAGGTCTCAATCACATAGGTCGGTTTAATTTCTCCATTAGGTGGTATTGCCGGGTTAAAATATATGGTATCCATGCCTGCATTATCAGCGCCTTCAATATCTGCATCTAATGTATCTCCAATCATCACACTTTCTTTTGCTGTTGTATTTGCCTTTTCAATAGCGTATTCGAATATGGCCACATGGGGTTTCATGATACCGGCCGCTTCTGATGTAATCACATGTGTAAAATAACCTGCAATGCCGCTGTGGTTGAGTTTGGCATGCTGTGTTTTTTTAAAGCCGTTTGTAATAAGGTGCAACGGGTAACTTTTATTACGCAGGTATTCCAGCACTTCAAGCGTATCATGAAATAAATTCTTTTTGGTGGGCAGTATTTCCAGGTATTGTTCGCTCAGTTGCCTTGCAAAAGGTTCATCTGCAATTTTAAAATCCAGGAGGGTGCGCCACATCCTTTTCCAGCGCAATTCTTCCCTTGTAATAAACCCTTTGCGGAAACGGTCCCAGAAAATGGTGTTGTGGTAATGGTATGTGCTGTGAAAAATATCAAAACTTTCAACACCCCTTCCCTGCAGTTTGTGGCTGTGGTACAGGTCATAAAGTGTTTCTTTTGAATTGGTTTCAAAGTCCCAGAGGGTGTGGTCAAGATCGAAGAATATATGCCTGTATTTTGTCATGCTTAAAAACACTGTAAAAGTATTGCACAACGGGGAATTTATTATTATCATTGTTGCCTTATTAATACGTAACCCCTTAAACAAAAACACCCATGAAAAAGATGCTATGGAGCTTGTTGCTCTTTTTCCCTTCTCTTTTACTTTTTGCCGGAGACAGTACTGAAACAAAGTTAGCAGAAGCAGAAATGCAGAAGTTCAATGCATACCTGCAGAAACTGGATTCGGCAGAAAAAGCAATAAACTACCAGGCCGGCCAGATCCAATTGTCAAACGGTGTTGCAGGGCTGAATGTCCCCAAAGGATTTAAGTTTATACCAGCAGAACAAAGCCGCTTCATTCTTGAAGACTTGTGGGAAAACCTTCCTGACAAATCGGTATTGGGCATGATTGTGAAAGACAGTTTCCATATAAACAGTTTAACCACCGACTGGGCTTTTATTGTTTCTTATGACCCCATGGGTTATGTAAAAGACAGCGATGCCGATGATATTAATTACGATGATTTGCTGAAGGAAATTAAAGAAGGCCAGCGTGAAGCCAATATGGAAAGAAAGAAATTGGGCTATGCAGGAATGGAGATTATTGGCTGGGCATCAAAACCATATTATGACAAGGAACAAAAAGTATTGCACTGGGCCAAAGAGTTTAAAGTAGAAGGAAGTGAAAATAACACTTTAAACTATGATGTGCGGGTTTTGGGAAGAAAAGGTGTTTTGAGTTTAAATGCTGTGGCCAACATGGGCCAGCTTGCTGATGTTAAGAAATACATTCCTGAAATACTCGGCATGGCGCAGTTTGAAAGCGGGCATAAATATTCGGAATTCGATCCCCAAATAGATGAAGTGGCTGCGTGGACCATTGGCGGGCTTGTTGCCGGTAAGGTACTTGCTAAGGCAGGGTTTCTTGCCATCTTATTAAAATTCTGGAAACTGATAGCCATAGGCCTTGTAGCCTTCGGTGGCACTATCTGGAAGTTTATAACAGGCAGGAAAAATAAAGAGGAAGAACTGGCTGTAGAAACAGTAAGCGATGCAAATCAAACTCCGGCAGCATAAAATTTGCATGTAAGTTTTGAATTTATTGAAACGGTAAGCGACTGCTTACCGTTTTTTTATTATCATTACAGCACGGTTATGAATGTTGTAATTACAGGCGCCAGTAAAGGAATAGGAAAAGCAGTGGCTGAAAAGTTCGCCAGCCACGGTGCAGATCTTTTTTTGTGCTCACGCCATATTGAAGACACCGCTGCATGGCAGGGGCAGCTGATGAACAAGTACAATATTGCTGTGTCCTGTATGAACACTGATATGAGCGTTAAGGATGAAGTGCTGGCCTTTTCAAAAAAAGTGCTTGACGCATTTGATGGCATTGATGTGCTGGTTAATAATGCAGGTCTTTTCGAGCCGGGCAGTGTGCACAATGAACCCGAAGGCACATTGGAAAGGATGATTGATGTAAACCTTTATTCTGCTTACCATTTAACAAGAGCATTATTGCCGCTTATGATGAAACACAGGAAGGGCCATGTTTTTAACCTGTGTTCCATTGCTTCTGCAGCTGCTTACAAAAACGGAGGGGCATACAGCATCAGCAAATTTGCACTGTATGGCTTTTCAAAAAACCTGAGGGAAGAGTTAAAGACGTATAATATAAAAGTTACTGCGGTACTTCCTGGTGCTGCATATACTGATTCGTGGAGCGGCAGTGGTATTGACCCCAAACGCATTATGGAAGCAAAGGATGTAGCTGATATGATCTGGGCTGCCTCACAGCTTTCGCCGCAGGCCTGTGTTGAAGACATATTGATGCGGCCCCAGCGCGGCGATTTGTAAACCAGGTATCCTTTGCAACTACCATCAATAAAAAAATCATGTTATTTCGTACCGTTAACCGCATTTTAGGTGCGGCAGGATTTTCAAAGCTTCTGTAAGACGGTTATATTTGTAATGGTTCATCTTTTAGAACCAGACAGGTTTTATGTAAGGTTGCTGAGGAACATAAGCATGCTGCAAAAGCCTGTCGGGTTTATAGTAACGCTTTCTGAATTTTGTGAGTGTTTTATTATGCGGGCACTGTTTTCCAAATACAAATCAATTTTACCCGGCTTATTATTTTCCCTTTCCATTGTTGCTGCAACAGGGCAGGTAAAATTTTCTGCGCTGGTAAGTGAAAAAAAAATCAGTGCACAGGATTATCTGCAGGTACAGTTCACTATTGAAAATGCAAAACAGGTAAAGCAGTTTGTGCCGCCCGTTTTTACTTATTTCCAGGTGCTTCAGGGGCCCGACCAGGCTTCGGGCTGGAGCCTTGTGAACGGGGAATTGAAACAATACATCACATTCAGCTACCTGCTGAAGCCATTGCGGCAGGGCAAACTGGTTTTGCCTCCGGCAACTGTAAAGGCAGATGGCAAACTGTACAGGAGCGACGTGCTGATTATTGAAGTAACCAATAACTCAAATGCAGTTTCTTCTTATGGTCTGCCTGAAGACAAAACCGGCTTTGATGAATTTATTTTAAAGAAAGGGGAGACCATACAGGATAAAATAAACAACAACCTGTTTGTAAAATTAGAGGTAAGCAAAACATCCTGTTATGAAGGCCAGCCTGTAGTGGCAACGTATAAACTTTATACCCGTTTAAAATCTGAATCAAGAGTTGTAAAACGACCCTCTTTCAATGGCTTTAGTGTATTTGATATGGTTGACCCCGAATCAGGCAACCCGGTAAAAGAAAATTACAAAGGCAGGGAATACCATGTTTACCTGCTCCGCAAAATACAGTTGTACCCCCTTCAGTCCGGAACACTTGAACTGGAGCCGCTGGAAGTAGAAAATACCGTAACTTTTGTAAAGGGTGAGTATGCAGGCAGCAACAACAACTTGTCTGATTTACTCAGTGCATTGGTAGAAGACCAGCCTCCTGTTGGCGCCACGGTAAAAGAAAAGGTAACATTATCCAATAAACCGGTCAGCATAAATGTTAAACCATTGCCTGTTGCCGGCAGGCCCGGAGATTACAGTGGCGCTGTTGGCAGGTTTGCAGTAGTTACATCATTAAAACAGCCATCGGTTCACCGCAACGATGTGTATAACCTCGAAGTGGTTTTAAAAGGCAGCGGCAACATCCCTGTTATTTCAGCTCCTGCAATAAACTGGCCCGCATCATTCGAAGCATATGAACCGCAAATAAAGGAAGATGTTGTTAAAGCCGTTGCACCCATGGCAGGTGAAAAAGTGTTTACTATTCCTTTCTCACCCAAACAAGAAGGAGACTTTATTATTCCCGCTGTGGAGTTCTCTTATTTTGATCCTGACAGCGGCAGGTACAAACTTGCCAAAAGCGATACCATCAAACTGACTGTTGCCGGAGAAAAAACCCCTGAACTAAAAAATTTTACCGAAAATATAAAAGCCATCAGCCATAACCTGGTTGAGCGCAGGCCCCTGCTGGTTTATTTATTTGCCGGCGCAGCATTAATTGCTGTGGTAATATTGGTTTACCGCTACAGGGTAAAAAAGCAAAAAGTAAAAAGAGATGAAGCGATGAGAAAAGCTGCAGAAAGGGCCGCAGCTGAAACCGCTTTCCTCGCAGCAGAAAAAACCGATTATCTCTTCCATGCAAGACAGGCTTTGTATGAGCATCAGCATGACAAATTTTACAAGGGGCTGAGCCAGGGGCTTTGGCTGTTTATGAGTGAGCATTTGCATGTTCCGCTTGCTGACCTGAATAAGCCATTGGTTACAGCAGAACTGTTTAAAGCCGGAACGATGGCATCTGTAATTGCAGAATTTAACGCAATTGTTACAGCCTGTGAAGATGCGCTGTACACGCCTTTTACTGATGAAATGAATGATGAAGAATTGCTGGCAAGAGCTGAGGCTTTAATTCATGAACTGGTAACATAGGATGCTTTACTCGGTATATTTATACCCCACACCCCTTGCCGAATGAAAATATTTCGGGTTGCGGGTGTCGTCTTCAAAATATTTGCGGAAGCTGAGTATAAAATTGTCAATAGTGCGGGTGGTAGGATAAACATTATAGCCCCAGACCACCTGCAGTATCTTTTCCCTTGATACCACTTCATTTTTATTTTCTATCAGCAGTTTCAGCAGCATTACTTCTTTTTTACTCAGTTCAATAACCTCTCCTTTGTAATTGCGTGCCTGCTGTGCCTTAAAATCAATGCTGTTGTTCCCGAAACTGTAAGTGTCTCCGGGAGATGGTTTATCTTTCAGCATTTTGTTTTTTTCTATCAGCTTTTGTACCCGCAGCAGTAATTCTTCAAGGTTAAACGGTTTGGTAAGATAATCGTCGGCCCCTTTTTTTAAGCCCAGCACCCTGTCGGCGCTGCTGCTTTTGGCGCTCAGCATGAGCACAGGCACCTGGTTATTCTTTATCCTGATGCTTTCACATACGCTGATGCCGTCCACTTCGGGAAGCATTACATCAAGTATGATAAGGTCAAAATATTCCTCATTTGTTTTTTTTAATGCATCTGTGCCGTCAGCGGCGCAGGAAACTTCATAACCTTCCAGTTCCAGGTTAAGTTTTAATGCTTCCTGCAGGTTTTCTTCGTCTTCCACAAGAAGGATAGATGCCTTTTTATTCTCGTTCATTTTTTATAATGCGGGTAAACTGATAATAAAAATACTGCCAGACGGGATATTATTCATGACAGTGATATTTCCTTTATGATCATTTATAATTTTTTTACTGAGGTAAAGGCCCAGCCCTGTTCCTTTGGTTTGCCTGGTATTTTCAGCGCCTACACGGTAAAACTTATCAAACACCTTTGATTTTTCTGCATCTGCAATTCCTGTTCCCTCATCTCTTACTTCAAAGAGATGGTTCCTGGGGCCTGATACAAGCCTGAGCTTTACAGTTTTTTCTTTCGGCGAATATTTAAGCGCATTTTCTATGAGGTTATTCATTGCGAGTTGTAATAAAAACCTGTCTGCAAAAAGCCGGATATTATCCTCTATTTCGGCTTCAAAGATCCTCCCTGGAAAACGGCTTCGGAAATCATCAACAGTATTTTTTGCCAGTTCGCTCCAGTTACATTCTTCCTTTGTTGTGCTGTAACCGCCACTTTCCATTTGCGAAACCAGCAGGATGTTGTTGCAAAGGTCATTCAGCCGGTTGGTTTCCTGCAGGGTATTCTGAATTAATTTATCCTGCTGTGTTTCTTCCAGTTTTCTTTTTCTCAGTGTCTCAAGGTTCAGCCTGGCAACAGCAATGGGTGTTTTCAGTTCATGTGTAATGGCCATCATAAAATTTTGTTGCTGCGCTGTAAGCTTTATTTGTTTGCGTACAGCCCTGTAAACAAAAACGGCGCCTACCAGTATCAGCAACATGAAAGTGGCCCC
Organism: Chitinophagaceae bacterium; assembly: GCA_033763355.1. GTDB lineage: Bacteria > Bacteroidota > Bacteroidia > Chitinophagales > Chitinophagaceae > JANRKT01. The sequence goes on from JANRKT010000187.1 coordinate 17,403, forward strand.
TTCGCCAATGTATTGTGTTTCTTTTCTTTTTCTTTCTTCGTTAATCAGTTTCTCTTTTGCCTTATAAAGCGGGTCGCCGGTTTTCAGGTCATTCAGCCTGTAATTTGTCATTTGAAGGTTCTGCTGCCACAAAGCAATAAACCACCAAACCAGTGCAGCAAGAATGTACACCAGTAAAAACCAGTAAACAATGGTGATGATCTCTAACCTTTTTTGTTTGTAAAGATTAGCCATTATTGTTTCACTTTTTCCAGCCGCAGGCCCACATTCATTACATGGCGGAGCGGGTTTTCCCGCATCACATGTTCAATACTTACAGTGTAGTTACCAGGCTGTTTAAATTTTGCCGGCCGGCTGTTGAGTAATATCCTGTGTTCATAAATATCATCCATGCCCCTTCCCAGCCATTCATTTTGCGAAGCAAGTGGAAGGTCGAATTGTTGTGTAGATAAAGCTGAATCCCCCGGGGCTTTGCTGCTGATTTTTACCCAGATGTTGTTAAAGCCATAAGCTTCGGTATGTCTCAACACGAGGTAAATGTTATACCAGGAAGCAGTATCTGAAATGTTGAATTGTATAGCAGGTTTATAGGTATAATCCCACTGGTATTTGGGAATAGCCACATTTTTCTCAAACAGGTCAGCTGTATTGCAGGAATGTATTGTGAGCAGGTAAACCGGGGCAAGAAGTAAAAAGTATTTTTTCAAAACTTGTGGTTTTTGCAAAAATAAATGATGAACAGGTAACTTCAGAATATAGTGCTAAAGAACATTCAGCACCTGTTCCTTTGCTTTTTCCAGTTCATCTTTCATCATTACCACGCATTTTTGTATGCCGGCATCATATGCTTTGGCGCCGGTGGTATTGATTTCTCTGCCGATTTCCTGAAGCACAAAAGAAAGCTTTTTGCCTTTGGCTTCTTCGGGTTCGTTTAAAAGGCTTTTAAAATAATCGCAATGGTTTTTCAGCCTTACCTGTTCTTCGCTGATGTCAATCTTTTCTATATAATAAATCAGTTCCTGTTCAAGCCGGTTGCCGTCAATTTTATCTTTAGCAATGTTATCATCAAGGAGTTTTTTCATGTTGTCCCTTATTTTCTGGCGGCGTGCCGGTTCCAGTTTCACTATTTCTTCTTCCTGCCGGCGGATATTTTCAATCCTCAGCAATAAATCTTTTTCCAGTGCAGCGCCTTCATCAATACGGTGTGCATTGATGTCATTAATTGCAGCCTGAAGTATTTTTTTAAACCCATGCCATTCCTCTTCTGCCAGCATTTCTGTTGACGGTACAATTACCTCGGGCAGCTTTAAGAGTGAGCTGAGTATATGGGTCGGGTCAAGTTTAAGGGAGGTTGATAGTTCAGCCAATGGCTGGTAATAAGCCCTTGCAAGCTCTGTATTAATGGTAACAGGACGTGTTGCGCCGTTTTGTTTTAATGTAATGGAACATTCTATGCTGCCGCGGATTAATTTTTCAGCCAGCAGGTTGCGGATGTCAAACTCATACGGTTTTAAAAGCGGAGGCTGTTTCAGCAGTAATTCAAACTGTTTTCCGTTCAGCGATCTTATCTCTACCAGAAAAGTTTTATCTCCTGTTGTTTGTTCAGCTCTTCCAAAACCTGTCATGGATTTCAGCATGGGGATATATTATATTTTATGCAAAGTAAGGGAAATCGGCCGCTATTGGCCATTTGTGCTGGATAACATCAGCATCTTAATTGTATTTGTATTGCTTGATAGAATATTTTTAAATGAAGCATAACAAGGTTTCAATAAGAAATGCAGGCGCTGATGTTGGTTATAAAACTAAAAATCCCCCCGGAGAAACCGGGGGGACTCATTATATGGATGGGTTAGTAAGTAAAGGGAATAGAATTCCCTCCACAATATTAGAATAAATTTTATGATGTGAAAAAAAATATTTCAAAAATTTTATTCACATTTTTTTTAATGCTGTGGATTATGTAAAACAAAATACGGAAGCTTTAACCATGTGTTCAGTGGTATCACAAAAAAACTACACTTGTTTTATCAGAATGAAATGATGCTGATAGCAAATGCATCTCCTGTAATGCAGTATTCGCAGGTATTTCAGGATGCCGGTGCAGTTGCTTATAAAAGGAAAGCACAAAAGATAATGATGTTTTTTATAAAATGGTTAAGTGCATGAGTAATTAACATTTCTGACGGCTTATATGAAATGCCTGAAAAAACGAGTTAAATAATTAAAAAAGAGTATTTCTGCGTGTTTAATGCGCCAGTCCCTGGTTTTATAACCATTTAATATTACCCCCGTTTTAAAGTATCAGGCATCTTAACTTTGCCAACTAAACACACAAAGCAGTATGAAATTTCCTTCACCTGTATCATTAAAATGGGTTGCAGACCTGATTGGCGCAGAGTTATACGGGAACAGTGAAAGTTTTGCAACGGGCATTAACGAAATACATAAAGTTGAAAGAGGCGACCTTGTTTTTGTTGATCATCCCAAATATTACGATAAATGCTTGCAGTCTGATGCAAGTTTTATCATCATCAACCAGAAAACGGATTATCCTGAAGGGAAAGCTTTGCTGGTAGTGAAAGAACCCTTTGAAGCATACCAGAAAATTGTAAAACATTTCCGGCCGTTTGAACCGGCTGTTAAAATGATCAGTGATTCGGCGGTTATAGGTGAAGGGACTTATATATATCCCGGCGTTTATATCGGTCATCATGTTACCGTTGGAAAAAACAGTATGGTGTATCCCAATGTTACCATACTTGATCATTGCGTAATAGGTGATAATGTAATTATACAATCAGGAACAGTTATTGGCTCCGACGCTTTTTATTACAATACAAAAAAGGACAGGGAACTTTGGTATAAAAAAATGGAGAGCTGCGGCAGGGTGGTAATTGAAGACAACGTTGAAATCGGGGCCGGCTGCACCATTGACAGGGGAGTAAGCCATGATACCATTATTGGCAAAGGAACCAAAATTGATAACCTTGTTCATATTGGGCATGATACGGTAACCGGGAGGAATTGTTTGTTTGCAGGGCAGGTGGGTATTGCAGGCGCAGTAAATATTGAAGATGGTGTAGTGCTATGGGGGCAGGTAGGCGTGAGCAAAACACTTACTATAGGAACAAATGCAGTGGTGCTTGCGCAAAGCGGCATCCCATCAAGCCTTGAGGGCGGTAAAACTTATTTTGGTTATCCTGCTGAAGATGCTTCTATTAAACGCAGGGAAATTGTATGGATTAAACGCATTCCGGAAATATGGGAAAAGCTTAAGAAATTGTCTTAAATAAAATCAGTCCTGCGGTTCATAATTGTATGGCAGAAAATCAGCAATTTTCTCCCAGCCCCAGTAACCCAGGCTGATGATGTCTTTCTGTTCATAAAAATAACCATTCTCTTCAATCACAATCGGGTCAGATAAATCAAGCAATGAAACCTGTACGGTTGTATTCAAATCCAGCTTCTGGAAACTGAGGTATTCTTTTTCGGGCTTTTCCTGTGCGTACACAATGCGCAGCTTGCCCGGAAAAGCCAGTTCAATATCGTTTTCATTTACAATATTGAAATAAGAGGAATCGTAAGGGTTATAAACCGGTTTGGTTTTGTTTGTTTTGGCATCCACCAGTTCAATTTTATAACTGTTATCGCCTAATGTACTGTCGTAATAGCAGCGCATAAAATGCAATAATGAACCATAGTATGCTTTTTCCCTGTTTACTTTCCATGCAGCGGCCTGGTCTGCACTTCCCTGCAACTCTTCAAAAAAAGGATAACCCGTGTATTGTGTAACCCCCGACCCGTATTCGTGGGTAAATGAATCAAGCTGGTAACGGATTTTATAACCCAAAGCATTGTTGGTGATGATTACATCTTCTTTGGCAGTAATTTTTAAACGGTTCCTTTTTTTACTGAAGAAAAATTTTATGGCTTCGGGGTTTTCAATTTTGCAGGAAGTGCTGTTAACACTCATGCCGATAAAGTTGTCAATAAAAAACTTTCCGTATTTGTTCCACCCGTCTTTTACTTCATTGCTTACCTGTATGGAAACTTCTTCAAGGCTTTTTTCTTTCTGCTTCAGTTCAAAGTTCATCGCCTTTACATTTTCCATGCTGTTGCTGATGCGTATGCTTTGTGTTTCGTAGCCTGTAAAGGAGATAACAAGATCATACCCGCCGTTATTAAGCCACATGGTAAATTCACCACTGGCATTGGTTACTGTTCCCAATGTGGTGTTCTGGCAAAATACCGATGCGCCTGTGAGCGGTTGTTTGGAAACCTGGTCAACAATTTTACCTGCAACCTGGAAAGTTTGGGCAATGCCGGAATAAACAAGTAAAAAACCTGTAAGGATCAAGATGATTTTTTTCATGCTGAAAGGATTCATGTGTTATAACCAGTCCTTTCATGCAAATATTGTGCACTACCCGTTAAGTTTGGCCAAATATTGATGGCAATAATTGTTTATGGTTTCTTCCAAAGGCCTGAAACTGAAAGCGGGAAGGAATTTTTTGAGTTTGCTGTTATCGAAGAAAACTTTAAGCTGTGCCGTTTCCGCACTTTCTTTTGTAAGGAACGGATCTGTACCGGCAATGGCATTCTTAATTTTTTCAAAACGCCATACCAGCGAAGCAAGAAAAGGGTTTACAGGGCGATGGGGCGGTTTTTTGCCAAATGCGTTTGCCATAGCTGTAAAAACTTCCCTGAATGTGCGGTTTTCTGCGCTGATTATAAAACGTTCTTCAGTGATGTTGCTTTCCATTAAATCAATCATCACATGGGCCACATCTTCAGCATCCACAAAACCGGTAACACCTTCTGCATACCACGGAAATTCTTTGTAAGCATTTTTAAACATGGCTGCTGAACTATTGTTCCAGTCGCCCACGCCAAGAATAACAGTGGGGTTTACAATTACGGCATCCAGCCCTTCGCTGATTCCCCTCCACACTTCCAGCTCTGCAAGAAATTTGCTCCGGCCATAATTGGAATTGTTGCTTTCCTCATCCCATTTTGCTTCTTCTGTTACCACCATGTTGTGCCGCTTTCTGCCCAATGCAGAAACAGAACTTACATGCAGCAGTTTTTTTACATTACAGTTTAATGCTGCATTCACCACGTTGGCTGTTCCTTCTTTATTTACTTTTAAAAGTTCATTTCTTTTTTTGGGGTTAAAGGAAACCATCCCGGCGCAGTGATATACTTTTTTACAATCCTGCATCATTTCTTCCAGCAGGCCGGTATCAAAAACATCACCTTTTACCCAGTTTATTTTTTTTGTTTCCTCTTCAGACAGCAATGATGAATAATGGCTCCTGTACAGTGCAGCAACATCCTCATTGCGTTGCAGCAATGCACGCAGCAAATAACCGCCCAGTAAACCGGAACCTCCGGTAACAAAAACCTTATCCCTGTCTTCCTTATTCATTTTAAACTGATGTTTATTGTTAACCGGCCTGAGGGGCAGTTATTTTTTTAGTTTTAAAAAACGTGCGGCGTTATTGTAAAATATATTTTGTTTTTCTTCTTTAGTTAAAAAGGAGAGGCTGTTTAAGAAGTCAATGGATTTTTTAATGGCGTAAGGCCATCTCATCTGGTCAGAACCAAACATTACCCGGTCCAGGTAACCGGCTTGTTTAGCATTTCTCAAAAAATCAGTTACATACCTTTGTGTAAGCGGCTCCACCCACAACATGGCGCCCAGGTCAGAATACAATTGGGGATAATATGCCATCAGCCTCAATGCATGTTCATGCCAGTCTTCACCTGAATGCATGATGTATATTCTCAGTTTGGGATATTTCACCAGCACATCTTCAATTAAATAAGGGTCGCCCAGCTTCAGCCTTGCTTTTGGCGACCATGAATAAGTTCCGCCCGGGTCACCGCCGCCGGTATGAACGGCCACAGGTATATCATACTTTTCACAAACCCTCAGGTAAGGCTGCCATATTGAATCGCTGAGGGTGGTGCCGGAATAATAAGCTCCCACTTCGCCTAAGATTTCAATTTTTCCTTCTTTGATCAGGCTTTCAAATTTTATACTGTCCATCCCGTCATCACCGGGATGATCAATGGAAATACCCCTGATGATGATGTTGCTGCTGTCACGGGCTTTCCATTCATCAACACTTTTTACGGTGCCGCTTACCACAGCCTTAACAATATTGAATTTCTTTAAAGCCCGGTAAGTTTCCGCAAAATGCAACCGGGCATTGGCTGAACCACTGTTGCCATAATAGTCTTTTGCGGGCTGGCTGAAGTGTTCTTCAGCATAGGAATGCACATGCATATCAATAATCCTGGCCTGGCCGGTTACTGTATTGAATTGATACAGCAGGCCAAAAAATATAACCAGCCTTTTTTTCATTATGATGGCTTTGTGATTGTGCGAAACACACTTGATTTTTCAAATGTAATCAATAAACAAACTGTATGCGGCAACGCTTCATTGGTAATTGTAATACCCCCTGCCTGTTTTTTTACCCAGTTCACCTGCATTTACTTTTTGCTGCTGTATGTGCGAAGGCCTGAAGCGGAGTGGCCGGCCGCAGGCTTCATACAAAGATTGTGTTACAGCGAGGTTTACATCGTTCCCGATAAGGTCCATGAGTTTAAAGGGCCCCATTTTAAAACCAGAAGCTTCCAGTATGGCATCGGCCTGTTCATATGTAGCAATGCCCTCTTCAGCCAGTTTTAATGATTCAAGGTAATAATGCCTTGCAACACGGTTTACAATAAAGCCGGGCGCATCTTTGCAGATAACAGGTGTTTTGCCCATCTGTAGTGCGAGGTTATAAACAGATTGCAGGATGTCATCACGGGTTTGTTCCGCTTTTACCACTTCAACCAGCTTCATTAATGGCGCCGGGTTAAAAAAATGCATGCCGCATACCCTTTCGGGGTGCATAACGCCTGCAGCAATTTTTGAAACGGAGAGGGAAGAAGTATTGGTTGCAAAAATGGTTTCTGAATGGTTTACTTCGGCGAGCTGGTTGAACAAAGCGATTTTTACTTCTTTTTTTTCAGCAACAGCTTCAATAATAATTTCGCCGATGCAGAAATTGATGTCATTTACATACTGAATCCGGCTGAGTGTTTGCCGCTGTTCTTCAGCGCTGATCTTTTTTTTATCCGCAAGCAGTTGCAGGTTTTTTTGCATGTTCTGCTGCGCTTTTTGCAGCATGGCATCATTAACATCAAACAATACCGTATAAAAACCATTTTGTGCAGCAACCTGGGCAATGCCACTGCCCATAGTGCCTGCGCCGCAAATGCAGATGGTATGGATCATAATGCCTGAAGGGAGGTCTCAAATTGTTAGTGGTAAAGGTAAGGGTTGTTGGCGGGGACGCCAACAACGGCGAAAGAAGTGCAGCTTCAAAAATGCTATTTCATGCTTATATTCAATAGTATTATCAAGATATTACTATAATCAGCATAAAATTTGCTAATAAAAAACCTCAAATCTCAAATAGATCCTCACACCGCCCCGGTAAACTGTTTCAAAAACCGCACGTCGTTTTCGCTGAACAGGCGTATATCAGTAATACCATACTTAAGCAATGCGGGCCGTTCAATACCCATACCCCACGCATAGCCTGTGTATTTATTGCTGTCAATACCACAGTTTTCCAATACATTGGGGTGCACCATTCCGCAGCCTAATATTTCAAGCCAGCCTGTGCGTTTGCAAACAGCGCAGCCTTCCCCATGGCAAAGCAGGCAGCTGATGTCCATTTCAGCGCTGGGTTCTGTAAAAGGAAAGTAAGAAGGGCGGAAACGTATTTGTATGTCTTTGCCAAACATTTCCTGCACAAAAAAGTAAAGTGTTTGTTTCAGGTCGGCAAAAGAAACATTTTCATCCACATACAATCCTTCAATCTGGTGAAAGAAACAATGTGACCTTGCGCTGATGGTTTCATTACGATACACCCTGCCCGGGCAGATGATGCGGATGGGCAGTTTGCCTTTTTCCATTTCACGTATCTGTACATTGCTGGTATGTGTACGCAATAACCAGTCGGGGTTTTGATGAATATAGAATGTATCCTGCATATCACGTGCCGGATGGTTTTCGGCAAGGTTAAGCGCAGTAAAATTGTGCCAGTCGTCTTCAATTTCGGGGCCTTCGGCAACGGCAAAGCCCAGGCGCTGAAAAATGGATATCATCCTGTTCTTCATCAGGCTTACCGGGTGGCGTGAACCAACTGCTATGGGGTCGCCTGGCAGCGTAACATCCACCTCGCTGACAGCCGTTGCCTGCTGATTGCCGGTTGATTCTTTTAGCGATTCGTATTTGGTTTCAACAAACTGCCTGAATTCATTCAGTACTTGCCCAAATTGTTTTTTATCGGTAACATTTTTAAGTTCGCCCATCAGGTTTTTCACCAAACCCTTTGTGCCAAGGTATTTGATGCGGAAAGACTCTGCTGCTTCTGGTGAATCTGCCTGATAAGCTTCAATTTCCCTGCGGTAGCTTTCAATTTGCTGTAGTAACTGCTCCATGTTGCGAAGATAGAGAAATCGGGGTACAGTAGCCAGTTTGCAGCCGTCAGCACACAGTTATCAACCTGCAGTATGCAGTTACAATACCCAATCGCCAGCATTCATAATTTGTATTGACAATGGGTATTGACCCTGTATTAATTATTAGTGATTTCAGGCTGTTTACCGGCGACTGCCAACTGCCACTGATGACTGCCGACTGTAACCTATTTTCACACCCTGTTAGTACTTTACATTGCGCTGTTTCATATATAAACTTTAGGTTTGCCTGAAATATCCTTTCATGAGAGATATCCTGAATATCACAGATTTTCTTTATCCGGTTAACCCTGAAGAGCTTTCACACGATGAAGGTTATAAGGAAGGGCAAATAGGCAGAAGCATCAAGGTTTACCACGAAGAGTTTCCCGACCTGGATGAAGCTGATATTGTTATTGTGGGTTGTGGTGAGGAAAGGGGCAGCGCTGCCGACAGGTTTGATCCTACTACTCCAAATGCCATTCGCCATCATTTCTATTCATTGTTTTACTGGCATAAAGATGTAAGACTTGCAGATGCAGGCAATATCAGGAGCGGCGCTGCATTAAATGATACCTATGCCGCATTAAAAACGGTGGTAAGCGAACTGATTGATGCGGGTAAAACAGTTATCATCCTTGGCGGCTCACATGATCTTTCGCTGGCGCAATATGATGCATACAGGAGCCTGAATAAGATTATTGAAGTAACAGGTGTGGATGCATTGATTGACCTTGCCATTGACAGTCCTCTGCGTTGCAACAATTTTCTAATGGAATTGCTTACGGGGGAGCCAAATCACATCCGTCATTATAACCATGTGGCCTTCCAGAGTTTTTTTGTAAACCCACATATGCTGGAAACCATGGATAAGTTGCGCTTTGACTGTTACCGCCTTGGTGTGGTAAAAGAACATATTGACGAAATGGAACCTGTCATACGCAATTCTCAGATGGTAAGCTTTGATATTTCCGCCATACAATATGCATCAGCCCCTTCAAGCTATGTTTCGCCAAATGGACTGAATGGAGAAGAAGCATGTGTACTTGCGAGGTTTGCAGGCATGAGTCCCAACCTTACTTCGCTGGGCATTTATGGTTATGCAGTAGAGAGCGATGTGCAGCAGCTTACCGCCAAACAGATTGCACAGATGATCTGGTATTTTGTGGATGGAAGATCGAAAGGAAAATCAGAAGCACTGCTGAATGAGAAAGAATCTTTCTTTGAATACCACACAGCATTTGCGGAAGTAGATACGGTTTTTCTGCAAAGCAAAAAAACAGGCCGCTGGTGGATGCAGTTGCCCAACAACAATTATATCGCCTGTTCATACCAGGACTATATACAGGCCAGCAGCAACGAAATTCCTGAAAGATGGCTGAGGGCACAGGAGAGGACATGAGTTCCAGGTTTTTGGTCTGCAGCCGTTAGTTAAGGTTAATAGCATTTGGCTGGGAACTAAAAATAACAGACTACTGTTAAATCATCTCTTTCACTTTCCCAATCTGTTCTTCGCTTCCCATTACAATCAGCCTTTCTCCGGGGTTCATGTAATAATCAGGCGGGGGATTTAATAAATAATCTGCATGATTTTTTACACCCAATACAGTGCATCCTGTTTTTTTCCATACATCTAACTCACCCAATACATAGCTTGAATTCACCTTTAATTCTTCTATTTTAAAAAACTCATTGTTCCGCGTTGTCATCAGCGAAATCAGTTCCAGTACATCGGGAATCATTACCAGTGTGGCCATATGTGCCCCTCCGATTTTATCCGGCATGATGACATTGGTGGCCCCTGCAATTTTTAATTTGCTTACTGAGGTATCCTGCGATGCCCTGCTGATGATGGTGAGTTTGGGATTGAACTGCCGTGCGGTTAAAACAACAAAAAGGTTGTCGGCGTCATCTGGAAGGGTAGTAACCAATGCCCTTGCTTTGCTTATACCGGCTTCCATCAGTGTTTCATCTTTCGTGGCGTCGCCTTTCAGGTAATAAAATACTTCAAAGGAAAGATCTTCGCCTATTTCTTCCTTATTTTCAATAACCACAAAAGGCACATTGTTATCATGCAGTACATGGGCTGTTTCACGGCCATTGCGGCCAAAGCCGCAGATAATAACATGGTCCTGCAGTCTTTCAATCCGGTTTTGCATTTTCATGAATTTATATTGGCGTAAAAATTCTCCGTCCACAAAATAGCGGGTAAGCAGGGTAATGAATAAGGTAAACAAACCCAGGTTTACAAGAATCAATACAACAGTAAACACCATACCCGAATTGCTGAGCGGTTTTACTTCTTCGTAGCCAACAGAAGCAATGGTGATTACCGTCATGTACAGCGCTTCAAGAAAATTGTATTCCTCAATCAGCATATAACCTATAATGCCAATAAGAATGAGCAGCCCCAGTAATATAATGGGCAAAAAAATGCGGTTGAAGAATTGTACCCGCTGCCATTTGTACATGGTTTAAAATTACAGTGTAAAGGCCATTTAAAAACAGTTTGCCGTAAAAACCTAATTTTAGCCGCAATTTTCCTGTAAATTATCCTTGTTGCATGAATAAAACTGTACCGGTCTTTTTGAATAGTTTTCTTTTACCTGCTGTTCTTCTTTTGGCTTCCTGTTCAATGCAGAAAAGGATTGGCCGCCTGGTAAATGAAAATATACTACAGGATTCCCTTTTCCGGAATGCACATACCGGCATAAGTATATATGATCCTGCCAGGGAGCAATACATATATAATTACAATGCGGAAAAATATTTTATACCTGCAAGCAATGTAAAAATTGTTACCTGTTATGCAGGTATGAAATACCTCGGCGACAGTTTAGCTGGTATCAAGTTTGCCGAAAATGATACAGCTGTTTTTCTGTATCCCTCAGGCGACCCCACTTTTCTTCATCCCGATTTTCCGGTACAGCCTGTTGTTACATTTCTGAAGCAGGCAGATAAGCGGCTATATGTTTCTGATGCAAACTGGAAGGCGGAGGCGCTGGGTTCCGGGTGGTCATGGGATGATTACAATGATTATTATATGCCGGAAAGAAGCGCTTTGCCGGTGTATGGCAATGTTATCCGCTGGATGCAATCAATAAACAAAAAAGAAAACCCGCAATATGCAGGTGATACACTGGATAACTTTATTTATTCGGAACCAGAAATAAACTGGGAGGTAAAGTTTGCGCCTGCAGAACCATCGGGGTCGTTTTCAGTAAAAAGGGAAAAAGATGAAAACATATTTACCATCAGTGAAGGGAAAACTGCATTCAGCAGGAAAGACGTGCCTTTTGTTACCAAAGGGTTACAGTCTGCTCTGGAATTATTAAGAGATACAGTTCATAAAGAATTAATTTATCTGCCCCGGTTTCAAACCTCAAATTTCAAACTTCAAATTGTTAGTTCCCAACCCGCCGATTCACTTCTTAAGCCCATGATGCACAACAGCGATAATTTTTTTGCTGAGCAAATCCTCCTTATGGTAAGTAACCAGCTGTTGGAGGTAATGAATGACGCGAAGGTCATTGATACATTGCTGGCATCTGAACTAAAGGGGTTCCCTCAAAAGCCACGCTGGGCAGACGGCAGCGGACTGAGCCGCTACAATTTATTTACACCGCAGGATTTTGTGTGGCTGCTGGATAAAATGAAAAAAGAATTCAGTTGGGAGAGATTGAAAACAATTTTCCCGACGGGTGGTACTGGGACTTTGTACAATTATTATAAGCAGGACAGCAGTTTTATTTATGCCAAAACAGGTTCACTTTCCGGTGTAGTGGCATTAAGCGGTTATCTTATTACCGAAAAAAATAAAACACTTATTTTTTCCATTCTTGTCAATAATCATCAAAGCAATCCTGTGCTCATCAGGCGTAAGACAGAAGAATTGCTTAAATACATAAAGATGCATTACTGAGCGCAAGTTGCTGATCCCTAAATGCATTTCTTTTACCGGTAAAATATTTTTAAGAAACAGGCAACGCCATTCATACCGCCTGTCTCCTTCTAATCAATACAGTAACCAATCTGTCCCTATGTTTCCGTACGATTCATCAATGATTTTAAAACTTATGGCGTATGAAAAAGTTTGTATTCACCCTTATTACATTATTTTGTGCTTACCTCTCTTTACCAGCCCAAACCACTGATGCCTGTAAAGCAGACTTTACTTATTCAGTTGACGGGTACACGGTAAAATTTTCATCTTCATCACCGGCATCCAGTACACTTAAGCATTATTGGGAATTCGGTGACGGCAAGTCAGCCGAAGGCACAGCGGCGCCGGTGCATGTTTATGCTGCCCCCGGGGCTTACCGTGTGCTGCATTACGTTAAGAACAGCGCAGGCAATTGTTATGACTCCGTTTCTAAAGTAATTAACATCGGCCCTGCTAACTGCACAGTGCAGGCGAAGTTTGAATGGAAACAGGATGCGACCAATTGCTTAAAAGTTCAGTTCATCAACAAGTCTGCTCCCATCAGTCCCAATGTTCGTTTCTTCTGGAAATTCGGCGATGGTGGCGGCTCTTATGATATTAACCCTTCTCATGTTTACAATCAGCCCGGTGAATACGAAGTTTCACTTGTTGTGGATGCAGGTAACAATTGTACCAAAACATATACTGAGAAAATAAAAATAATATGCGAACCCGTTTGTAATATCCTTCCTGATTTTAAATGGGAGCAGAATACAGCCAACTGTTTGCTTCTTTATTTTTATAACAAGACCGTTCTTACTACTTCTGCCGCTAAAGTAACCTGGAATTTTGGCGACGGGGCCACATCCAATGAATGGAATGCAAAGCATGAATACAAAGAAGCGGGTACTTATGAAGTAACGCTTGTGATAGAGATCAGCAATATCTGCCGCAAAGAGATCAGCAAAAAAGTAGAAGTAAGGTGCCCTGCGCCATGTAATATAGAACCAAAGTTTGAGTGGAAAATTGACCCGGCACAGCCTGATGTGGTTTACTTTAAAAACCTTACTGCGCAAACGCCAAATGCCATTTATTTTAAATGGACGTTCGGGGATGGCACTGGTTCAGGTGAAGCAAACCCCGTTCATAAATATGAAAAGCCGGGAGTTTATAAAGTATGCTTAATTGCAGAAACAGCCAACGGCTGCCGTAAAGAGTATTGCGCAGAAGTAACAGTGAAGTTTGAAATATGTAATATCCAGCCGAAGTTTGAGTGGAAGATTGACCCTGCCCAGCCGCATTTGGTTTACTTTAATAACCTTACCGTATTGCCCGCAAACGATGTTAAGTTCAAATGGATATTCGGCGATGGCCATACTTCTGCGGAAGTTAATCCTGTTCACAAATATGAAAATCCCGGCGTATATAAAGTTTGTCTTGTTGCGGAAACTGCCAATGGCTGCCGTAAGGAATATTGTGCGGAAGTAATTGTAAGGTTTGAGGTATGCAATATTGAACCGAAATTTGAATGGAAACGCGATGAGCAGCACCCCAACAAGATTTATTTCTATAACCTTACTGCGCCGGTAACAGCCAATGTAAAGTTCAAATGGGTGTTTGGCGATGGCACTACTTCGGATGAGAAAAACCCTGTTCATGTTTACCAGCAGCCAGGTGTTTACAAAGCTTGTTTGATAATTGAAACTTCAAATGGTTGCCGTAAAGAAGTTTGCCAGGAAATCGGAATCCGGTTATGTAATGTAAAAGCAAAATATGAATGGAAGAAAGACCAGTCGCAGTGGAACAAGATACATTTTGCCAATCTTTCAGAACCTGTATCACGTATCTGGAGAACAACATGGAGTTATGGTGATGGCACAGCATCAAATGACTTCAATACTTTCCATACTTATAGCCGCCCTGGTGTGTACAGGGTATGCCTGAAAGTACAGAGCCTTGATGGCTGCATCAGCGAATATTGCGATACGGTGGTTGTACGCAACCCTGATGTGATCAATTGCGAAGGGCAGTCAAACTTTAAATATGTCAGGTCTGCAAATAATTTGCTGGAATACAAATTTGAGCCTGAGCACAAATATTCCAACCGCAAGTATTACTGGAGTTTTGGCGACGGAACCGTTTCAAACGATGTGGCGCCTGTGCACAAGTTTCCCAAAGCAGGAGTTTATAAAGTTTGTCTTACTGTAGCCATCTACAATACAACCGGTACGGTATTGTGCCGCTCAACAACCTGTAAAGAAATAAAGGTTGGCCCTGATTGTGAAAATGTGAAAGTAAAGTTTGAATACAAGCATCATCCCAATCAGCCCAATAAAGTAAGCTTTTATGCAACGGGCACTGAACCCATCATAAAACAAAAATGGATTATCAGCTACGACACTGCCAATGGCATTTTCAATCCCTGGTATGTGATACTGGAGCAAAAAGATCCCACCTACACTTTTAAAGAAAAAGGATGGTATGTGGTTACGCTTAAAGCAGTAACGGCAAGTGGTTGTGAAAAGAGCTATACTGAAAGGATATATATTGAAAAGCTGGTGAATGCGCCAATAACCGGAAGCATCTCCATCCCCGTATATCCCAATCCTGCGAAAGATAAAATCAGTTTTAACCTGAAGGTTGAAGTAACGCAGACCATTAAGCTGAGTGTATTGAGCAACACAGGTGTAAAACAACTGGAACTGGAATATAAAGCAGAGGCAGGAAATAATGTAATCTCAATACCTGTTGAAAAACTGACACCGGGATTGTATTATATTGAAATCAGGGTGGGAAGCCAGGTGTACTGGGCCAAGTTCCAGAAGTTGTAATACTAAAATGAAAAACTATATTGAAGACTGGCGTTTGAGTTAATACAGATCAGCCGGGCCCGAAACTCTCTTAGCAGCAGTTCCGGGCTCCGGCTTTTTTGTTAATGTTGGCGTCTCCGCCAACATACTTTTTAAATATAATACTTAAAAGCTGCGTGATTTAAAGCCCAAACATCTTTTCGAGATAATCTTTTTTAAATTCAATATAAACAGGGTTGCCGTTTGCTGTGACGTTAGGCTGCCTGCATTGAAATAAATCTGACAACAAAGCCTGTATTTCTTTTCCTGAAAGTGATGCGCCTGATTTTACCGAATGTTGCCAGGCCAGTGAACGGATAAGTTTTTCCCTTTTTGAAAATTTAAGTTCGCTGCTGAAATGTTTGAATTGTTCCAGTAAACCCTCAATAGCAACTTTTTCGTTGCCCTGCTCCACATCAGCCGGTGTTCCCTGTATAATAAAACTGTCTTTACCAAAAGGTTCAATAAGGTATCCCAATTGGTTCAGGTCAGTAATCAGATCGCCAAGGAGTGCCGCATCGGGTGCTGATAACTGAAGTGTTACCGGAAATAAACTGCTTTGCGCAGCAACGGGTTTCCCTCCAGATGCAGCTGTATATCTTTCGTATAAAATCCGTTCATGCGCCAACTGCTGCTGAACGAGGATAAAGCCCCGGTTGGTTGCAGCTACTATATATGTATTGTGTAATTGCAGTAATGGTGCGCCTTCAATCAATTCGGTTTTCAATTCTCTTTGCTGAATACCTTCTCCGTTATCCTGCTGACTGCCTACTGTTGACTGCTGACTGCCTACCGCCTGCTGTGAACTCTTTTCATAAAAGTCCTTCCAGTGTTTCAGCCCGCTCTCATTTTTTTCAATAAAATGCGCCTGGTGTTTTTGTGTAAAGGTTTTATAAAGAGATGATGATGTGGCCTGTGTTTGTTTCTCTTGAGTAAAAGGTTTTGATACGGCTTCTAATTTTTGTATTTCGGGGTCAAGGTCAAAATCAAGCGCAGGTGTGATGCTGAACTGTGCCAATGCATGTTTTACCGCCGCCTGCACAAATGCGTAAATGATTTTTTCATCTTCAAATTTAATTTCCTGTTTGGTGGGGTGCACATTTATGTCTATCTGCGCAGGGTCAAGATCAATGAATAAAACGTAGAGGGGAAAACTGTCTGCAGCAATCATTTCATGATAAGCATTCATTACTGCGTGGTTCAGGTAAGCGCTTTTAATGAAACGGTTGTTCACAAAAAAATACTGGTCGCCACGGGTTTTCTTTGCTGTTTCAGGTTTGCCCACAAAACCGTAAATATTCAGGTAGTCTGTTTTTTCCTGTACGCTTACCAGTTTGGCATTGTAGTGGTTCCCCAAAACCTGAACAATGCGTTGCTTCAGTGTTCCCCTCTCCAGGTGAAACACCTCCTGGCCGTTGCTGCTGAGTGAAAAGAAGATATCAGGAAAGGACAGCGCAATACGTATAAATTCATCAACAATATGCCGCATCTCCGCAGCATTGCTTTTCAAAAAATTTCTTCTTGCAGGCACATTGAAGAAAACATTTTTCATGGATATGCTGGTGCCAGCCGCAAAGGCAACAGGCTCCTGTTTTTTTACAACACTGTTCTCTATTTCAATATAAGTGCCGGTATCGCTGCCGGCTTTTCTGGTTTTAATTTCAACCTGGGCCACAGCGGCAATAGAAGCGAGGGCTTCCCCGCGGAACCCCATGGTGCGTATGCGGAAAAGATCTTCTATTTCCGAGATTTTGGAAGTGGCATGCCGTTCAAAAGCCATGCGGGCATCGGTTTCGCTCATGCCGCT
>JANRKT010000188.1:0-12476 GCA_033763355.1 Chitinophagaceae bacterium
GCTTCTGATTTGCTGTAATCCGCCTGCGGATAGAGGAAGGTTTCAATAACCTGCAGTCCATGTGGTTCAATGATAACGTCGGCATACCCTTCTTCCACTTCCTGCAATGCAGGCCCGTTGAGTTGTTTTGCAGCATAAATATTAAGGCCGGCAATCAATACCTCCGCATTTTTATAGTCAGCACGGCATTGTTTAAAACGGTTGCGCAGCAATGTTGCCGCTTCCTTTTTTGTAACGCCTGCTGACAATTGCTGGAGGGATAAAGAAAACCGGTTGAGTTGTTTGGTGTAAAACTCAAATACTGTTCTGTCAATGCCAGGTTTGTGTTTGCTTTGTACGAAGGACAGGCAGCATATAAGCAACAGCAGCACAAGAAAAGTAATAAAGAGGCGGATGCTGAACATGAACGATCAATTCAGCAGTAAATTAATGTGTTTTTCCAAATAATGCAGAGATGGATGTTGCCGCACCTGCACATTTTAAAATCAGGTACTGATAGATTTTAATGCCGCACAGAAAGCTTTCATTTCTTCTGTTGTTCCCATGCTTACACGGCACCATTTACCGCCGAAATGTTCACGGTACTGAACAAATATATTCCTGGCTCTCATCTGCCCGGAAAAATCGCCTTTGAGTTTACTGATATTAAACAGAATAAAACTGGTGTGGGACGGAACATATTCAAGCGACAACTGCCTGAAACATTCGTAGCACATTTCCCTTGTTTGTTTTGTTTTTTCACGGCATTCATCCACAAAAGCCTTATCTGCAACAGAAGCAAGGGCTGCATTGGCAGTAACTGTGCTAATGCCCATATCTGTCCACGGCTGATACCTCCCGAGTTTATTTATCGTATCAGGATGTGCAATAGCATATCCGATCCTTGCGCCGGCAAGCCCGTATATTTTTGAAAATGTTTTTGCAACAACCACATTGGGGTTATTTACAGCAATATCAGCCAGGGAAGGCAGGTCCGCAAACTCAGTATAAGCTTCATCCGCCAGCACCATTACAGATTTGCTCACTTCATTTACAAAATTCCTCAAAACGGCATCGTCAATATAAGTTCCTGTTGGGTTATTGGGATTGCATATATAAACCATTCGTGTAGCGGCATTGATACTGCTTTTCATTTTTTCAAGGTCCAGCTTTCTTTCGCTGTTCAGCGGGATGCGGATAAAATTCAATCCGAATGCTTCTGCCTGTTCGTTCCATACCCTGTAAGATGGCTCTGCCGTAATAACATTCCCCTTTGTAAAAGACACATGCAGCGAAACCAGGCCGAGTATCTCTGAAGAACCCGCCCCGAATAAAATATTTTCCGGCCTGATGTTCCAATGCTTTGCAATCTCCTTTTTCAAAACAGGTATCAGGTCATCCGGGTAGCGGTTTGAAGAAAGATAATGATCCAGAATTGCTTTTCTTGCTTTGGGCGACGGGCCATAAGCATTTTCGTTGCTGTTCAGGAGGATCATGTTATCTGCAGGCAAAAGTTTTTTTTCTTTTCCTGCAAATACATCAGCAGCTATTCCTGCAGCTGCAAGGGCAAAAGCGCTTTGCCTGAGCCATTCCCGGCGGGAGGTATTCATAAAAAAGATTTGCATTAAGTTACAATCTTTGTGAATCAGCAGCAAGAATTTGTTCAGACAGGGGGTTAGAAAATGCCTGCGGCCCGGTTAATATTATTATTGAAAGGGAAGTAATGAATTTAAAGGGAAATTTACCAGGGGATGTCTGACCGGACGGTTTAAATCACCCGTTCATTCAGGTGAGGTATTCATTATGTGGCAGAAATGGAAGTAGCACGGCTCCAAAGGAAAACCACTGTTGCCATTTAATTAGCGTACCTTTGTTTTAGCTGGCTCGCCGGGGCCCGTTCTTTTAACAGTTGCACCATTAACAAACAACCGGAAACAGTAAACAAAAAAATATGGGTAAATCACAGCAAAGCTGGAATAAGAAAGAAAGAGAAAAGAAAAAGCAGAAAGAAAGAAAGGATAAAGAAGAAAAGATGCAGGAGAGAAAGGACAATTCAAAAGCGGGGAAAACACTTGACGACATGCTTGCATGGGTTGACGAAAACGGGCATATTGTACCTGAACCACCCGACCCCCGTAAAATGACGAAAGTAAAACTGGAAGACATTGAAATAGGCGTACCCGCCCAAAGGAACAATCCTGCTGACGAATTACCCAGGAGCGGAAAGGTTTCTTTTTTTAATGATGCGAAAGGTTTTGGGTTTATCAAAGACTCCGTTACACAGGAAAGCATATTTGTTCATGTAAATAATGTTTCTGGTAACATCAAAGAGAATGACAAAGTAAGCTTTGAAGTAGAAATGGGGCAACGCGGCCCGATGGCTTTAAATGTAAAAATAATAGTTTAAAATTTTTGAGATCGTATTCAGTAAGAATTGAAGGATAGCTTCACCCGGTTACTTCTATGTCCCCGCTCTTTTCCAAATTTCCATACATGAGCGTCCGTTGTGATAAGGGCATTTCCAGAATGTTACTTTATTATCTGCTATAACCTTATGACCGGCGTCCACGGCCCCGAACCATTCGCCATTTTTATGATCAATAAGGTGGTTCTTAATAAATGCCCAGACCTTTTCTGCTTTTTCAAGAAAATGAACTTTGCCCGTTAGCTGGTATGCGTTAAAGAAACCCACTATTGCCTCAGTTTGCGGCCACCATTGTTTGCTGTCGTTAAGGTGATTGGTTGTTGTATCAAGTTCATAATTGAGGGCGCCGTCTTCTGCAAGGCCGGAAGAGGCAGCATTTGCCATTTGAACGGCCACGGTTTTACACTTGCTGATAAGCTTTTCATCTCCCAACACTTCGGCAGCTTCTGTCAAAAGCCATGAAGCTTCTATGTCGTGCCCCCAGGAAATAATATTTGATAAAGGTTTCCAGTCACGTGTAAAAAAAAGCATCATCCTGCTGGTATTCCCGCTAATAATATGCCCGAGCATTATTTCTATACAATGTTCCAGGTGAAATTTGGATGACTGATTTTTCCATACGCGATAAAGATTTGTAAATGCTTCCAGCAAATGCAGGTGTGTATTCATAGACTTGATAGCGGGAGATTTGCTTAAAATATAATCATCAGTATTACTCCAGTCTTTTTCAAAAGCTTCTGTGTAACCGCCGGAATGTGCATCATAAGCATGCTTAACTACATGCGAAAAAACATCAGCGGCCATTTTCAATACGGTTTCATCATTGCATATTTTGTAATATTCTGATATGCCATATATGGCAAAGGCGTGCCCGTATAATTGCTTCTTTGTCTGCAGCGGGGCGCCGTCGGCGGTTACCGACCAGTAAACCCCTCCATATTTCTCATCAATAAAATATTTTTTGATGTATTCAAATGCACGTTTGGCAATTGCCGGGTATTCTGCACGGGGGAACAATTGATGCGCAGCGGAAAAAGTCCACAGGATGCGGCTGTTGATGACAATTGCTTTAGGAGCGCTGGCATCAGGGATGTTTTTGGAATTGACTGCGCCATAAAAACCATCCTTATCCTTTTCAACCGCATACTTCATCCAGTAATTTAAAATGCTGAAAAGCTCCTGCTGTACTTCCTGCCGGAAACCGGGGAGGGATATTGCCATGGCATACTTTTGTTGATGATGCAAACTATGAATAAAAGAGGTATAACAGATATTGGGAGCCTGTCATTCTTGAAAATTTATGCAAATAACCAAAGTCTTTGTTCCGCTGTGCTTTCTTAACTACATAAAACAAGGTATTCCTGCATAAAATATTAAATCATAGATTTATTGTTAAAAAAATGAAATATCTTTTTATACTGCCGGCTTCTCTTTTTTGCTGCATTGCAGGAGCAGCACAAACAAAACCTTTGCCTGCCTGTACGAATATGAAAGAAACCATTGCCGCCGTTAAGCAGTTTTTGACCAAACTTGAGATTTATAAAACAAAGAAAACAGGGGAGAGATATGGAAACATTTACTATGAAACCAAAATTAATTTTTGCGGGCAGCAGGGAGAAATTACTGAAAACGGAGAGAAAATAGAACTTGAGTTTGGGTTCAGCAGTTACGATTATAAGGGCACCGTAGAGGAATTTGAAGCGTTGGCTGCAAAAATGTATGCTGCGGTAAAAGATGTTTTTGGTAAAGACTATGAGGATGAAGAAAGTATGGATTTTGAAGCAGCCATTATCAAATCAAAAAACTTTTTTGAAAGAGAGAAAACTTTTTATACCTCAAAAACAACCATCCGTATTGTTACTTTTATTGATGAAAGTTATAGTGCAGACCTGAGGTTTGAGTTCAGAAAGTAATAACATCGGGATTAAGCGGAAAATGATATTGTTATTTAACCGGAGGAGTTCCGCCCTCGCTATATTCTTCACGGGGAGGTTCTGCTTTTTTTCTTCGGGCTTCTATTCCCCTGACAATATCTTCTATTCTTGCTTCAGCAAATTTTGATTTTTTAAGATAATCAACCACCTGTTCTTCAGTTGCATCATCGGGGCTATAAGGAAAAGACAGGGTAGAGCCAGTAAATTCAGATTTGTAAAAAAGAAGCGGGTTGGCATGTGTAACGTCTTCGAATTCGCAATTGGCAAACTGGGAGTCAATGAAAGAGGCATCATCAAGTTGCACGTTCTGAAATTTCACACCGGTAAACAGGCAACTGTCAAAAGCAGTAGCCCTGATGGTGCCGCCCGAAATAATGCAGTTCTCAAAACTTGAATTGCTCAAGTCGGTGTCATCAAAATTAATATTGCTAAGAGTGACGTTCTGAAAAACCGATGAGCCGAAGGCAGAGCCTTTCATACTGCACTGGTAAATAGCAATATTCCTGAATGTGCAGTAATTGAAATCGTTGGTATCGAAAACTGCTTTTATCCCTGCAATATTTCTCCGCGTAGCGTGGGCAATAACGATGCCCAGCGTATCTGCAATAACCTGTTTATGCCATTTGATTTTATAGCCGGCTGTATCTTTAACTTCATTGTATTCCTTCCATTTTTGCTTTGCTGTTAATTTCAGGTCATCAAGCAGACCGAACACTTTCATTTCATTTTCTTTATGCTGCAATTGGGATGCATATATCTCTTCGGCTGTATTTGCAATTTGCTCAAGGTCTTTTCTGCGACCCCTCATTCCATAGGTTTGCAGAAAATAATTGTAGTTAATATCAATGAGGCGTTCAATTATCCTGTTCAGGTCGCCGGGATTTTTGTCATCAACCATGTTCACCAGCTGGTTGGCAATAGCATGGCATACGTTATAATCCAGTTCTGTATAAAGGCGGTTGATGAGGATATTCTGCGTAATATTTTTCAGGTGGCGGGTTTGCCTGAAGGTATCGAGGTTAGCAATAGCGGCAAGCACTTCCTCCTGTTTGGGTGAATAGATGAGCTTAAGGTTATCGCTGTACTGGCTGATTTCTTTCTGGCTTAGGTATTGCCGGTACCCGAAATATGCTGAAAAGCCTACTGCGAGAAGCGAACCGAGAATTTTAAGTATTTCATCCCAGGGCATAATGCGGTTTCTGCAACATGAACCTTAAAGTTAGTTACGGAAGTATCTGCTGTCAATACCATTTTCGTGGTAGGCGAGTACCATTTCCGGCTTTAAAAACATTGCTTGTGTTTTGCGGGGGAATAATAAGGCACATATCTTTAGTAAGGGGAGGAATAATTAAAAACGTTTTTTACCGTTATTTTTTCAGGTCTCATTTGTACAGTAAATGCGTATTTATAAAATGAAAAACAAGAATTTATTTTTTTTGGTGACATTTTTTATGTTTATGCCTGTCTTAATGCTTGCACAAAAAAAAGCTGTTACTGAAACCGGGGATGAGGTGCTGTTGTACGACGACGGCACATGGAAATACATCAGCAATGCTGTTAGTGACAAAGTGGAAATTGTAACCAATCCGCAGGCATTTAAAAAAAGCAGTGCAGCGGGGTTTTTACTCAAAAGCGGTAAATTCAATATCGGGGTCTGGCTTGACGCTAAAAAGTGGAGTTTTGGGAAGGCAAATAACAACGAAGAGGCGGAGTATGAAATGCAGTTAAAAGGAAAAGATTTGTATGCCATGCTGATAACTGAAAAAATAGAAATTCCGCTTGAAACACTAAAAACAATTGCAATTGAGAATGGAAGAAAAGCGGCGCCTGACCTGCAGGTTATAAAACAGGAATACCGTACGGTCAATAATATGAAAGTTTTGCTCCTCCAGATGAACGGCAGCACCAAGGGCATTAAATTCAGCTACCTGGGGTATTATTTCTCCTCTGCAAACGGAACAGTTCAGTTCGTAACTTATACTGCTCAAAACCTTTTAAGCAGCCTCCGGGAAGATGCAGAACAACTGCTGAACGGTTTGGTTACAATTGAATAACAGCAAATTCACGTTACTATGTCTGTCCGCACTTTTATTTATACGAGATTTTTTCCCGTTCTTGCTCCGGTTGTATGTTTTTTGTCATGCAGTGATCCTGTACAGCCTGTAACCAAAGAAGAGGCAATCAAAATGTCCCGTACCATTGAAATACATGTCAGGAACAAAAGAACTGCAGTGATGAACAATATATTTGACCCGAATGAATTTGGGGTAAGGATTGCTGTGCAGGGAAATAATAAAATTGATAAAAGTTTTATACGGGGGGTTATTCAGGGGATTAAAGAGGCACGTTTCGGCGAACAGGTCATACAGGCCATGGGTAAAAAAGGGACCTATAAATTTATAAAGCATTATGAAAAAAGCGGGAATCAGCACCTCATCTTCAGGCTTTATGCTGACAACAAAGTCAATTATCATGATTATGAACTTGTAAAAAGCGGCGATAAGGTAAAAGCGGCTGATATTTTTATTTATTTAACCGGCGAAAACCTGAGTGAAACACTTGCACGGGCACTTGTAAAGATGGATGAAATGGGCAATAAACTGAGCAGGGATGAGGACTTTAAAGCTGACGACCTGAAAAAAATAAAAAAGCTTATGAATGAAAAGAAGTTTGAAGAGGCTAAGGCCTACTTCGACAAGATGCCCTCCGGGATTAAAAAGGAAAAACTCTTTCTTTTCATCAATATGCAGATTTGCGCCCAATTGAATGACAGCCTTTACCTTGAATCAATGGAGAATTACAGCAAACTTTATCCGCAGGAACCCAATACTTTCCTGCTCATGATTGATTATTATGCTTTAAAGGACGATTACAGAAATGTGCTGGAATACATTAACCGCCTCGATTCATTAATTGATAAAGACCCTTTCCTCGATTATTACAGGGCAATTGCCCATAAACAAATTGGCGAAAAAGAAAAAGCTGCTGAATGCCTTGAACGCCTCTATCGTGAAATGCCTGATTTCAGCGAGGGCGTAATAGAATTGATAGCCTGTTATTTTGATGCAGATAAAGAAAAAGAGGCTATAGGTCTTGCAAAAGCTTATAAAAGCAGCAAAAGTTTTGACGAAGACCACATGAATTCACTTCTCCTGCTGTACCCCAAGCTGTCAAAAGCGCTTGAAAATTGATTTAAAATTTCAACGCGACGCTACTTTATAAAGAAGTGGTTTGATTCAATTTCCCTTCCGCCATACTTTGGTAAAACCATGTGGCAATAGCAGCATACCTGAACTTTTTTCCGGGCATATTTTTTTGCAGGTAAAAATTTTCTTCCTGTATTTTTTTACTGATCCATTCATCTGTTCTGTTGTACCCGCTGTTGTAAACCGTAGCATACCACTGCAGTTTTTTTGTAGGCGTATTAAACTTTTTATGTTTATACAGTTCATCGCATATTAAAACAAAAGCGGTCAGATAAACGAGTTGCCACTCTTTGTCCAGCATCCTGTTTACCCTTTCCCTTCGCAGTGCTTCACCTGTTTTTTTTGCAATGCTGTATCCAAGTCCGAGCTGTGCGTTCATTTCATTTCCCAAATACTTTTCTGCAAGTTCTTCTGTTTGCTGTGCAAAGCCCGGCTTCATCTGGAAAAGGCCAATAGAAAAATTTGCATACTCTTCTCCAAACTGAACGTAAAGGGTACGCAGGCTTTCTGCTTCTATACCATCCTTCAGTTCATTATACCGCATTACTTCCGGGTAAACTATGGCCTGCAGGAAGGCACTTTCTTTTTTACATATTGCAGCACAGGTGTCAAAGCCATCTTTGAAGGCTTTTAGTCTGCCTGAAGCAAATAAAGCTTTTTCCCCGAATGTGTTCCCGAAATCAGGATTTTTATATTGCTGTACAGCAAGCATGGCAAAAAGGCACATCAATGCTGCCCCTGAAAATAAAACTAGCGTCCTATAATTCTTTTTTGCAAACATACACGTCTTTGCCGCCGCTTTCATTTTTATAAGCCTTCAGCCAGAATATGGCCGCTTTATTATTAACAACACCAAGCCGCGGGAAAAGAATATTGGAAGCGTCTTCCATACTCCCGTCTGCTTTGTAAATTTTCCCTTCCGTATAGTAAACTGAATATTTCGGATCTGGCGTAAGCAGTAAATTATTCCTGTTGGTTACAGGAACCTGGAAAGAGGCAACTTCTTTTCCGTTCACCATTACCTGCGTGGGGCTTTGTGGCGGAATGGTAACAATATTGCCATTGTTATCCAGCCACATGTTATTCCCGGAAGTATACATTTCAGTCATGCTGTATTCCTGCTTGTTGCCGTTATTGGTAAAAGCTTTTATTTTTTGGTCCTGCTGGTCCATTACATGTGCAAGGCAATATTTAAAATTGCTGCTTGCCTCCAGGCTCATTCCCATTGCCATTCCTTTTCCTATTTGCTGTTTGAGCTGTGCTTCATTTATAAGATAACAATTGCCCATTCCCATTTTTGCCATCATGGGGTTATCGCTGCCCGATACCACAACAGCATAAAAACGTTTCTTATCAGGTGAGGCCAGCATGAGGGATACAAAATCATAAGGCCCGTAATTTTTTGCGTTGAAAACAATGTATAATTTACCATCAATGGTTTTTGAGTATTGCGCTGCAACAGGATCGGGTCCGTTGCCACTTGATTTTGTCTTGAATGAAGACTCATTAGCGCTTTCGTCATCCTTTGATACCCTAGTGCGGCCTGGTGGTTGTTTAAAAGGTCCTGTTTTCTGGCCATTCTCAATGAGAAAATACTCATACTTGCGGTTTTGAGTAATAATCCTGTAACCTACATTATTATTTTCGGCGATTATTTCAGATTCATCATACATGAGGGTTTCCCCGGCATCAAGCGTAAAAGCTTTTGTGCTTCCGGGTGGGGGAGTGGTGTTGTCACTATTGTCAGTGGTATTTGCAGGAGAACTGTTTTGGCTGCTGCCGGCATCATTGCTTTTAGTTTCATTCTTATTTTCCCCTGATACCGCTTTGCTGGCTTTATCTTTTATTTTTTTCAGGAGTTGAGCTTCTGCAGTAATAAAAAATACTGAACAGCAGAGAATGATGATTAACTTTTTCATACCAGGTATTTTGAAATTTCTGTTAAACGGGTAAATAAAAACGGAATTGTTTTTTTCAAAAAGGTACGAATTATAAAAATGCCTGAAAGAAATTTTTCTTTAGTTAATGACCCTATGGCGGGTTATCTTTTGCGAAGTTAAGATGAAGTTGTTTTCTAACAATCACGCTTTCGGGTGATTTAGGGCGAAGGCCCGGGAAAGATTAAACAGCGTTATTGTGTTCTGCAGCAATTCTATTTTATGTAGTTTTAACTCAGCAAATCTTTTACCATGCCTGCCAAAACAAACTGGCCTGAGGCCATTAAACCACTGCTTAAAAAGTACAAGAGCAAAAAACACCCGCTTGATTACGGAAATATTTACCAGCTTGTAGTTATGGTGGTTTTATCCGCACAGGATTCTGACAGGAATATTAACCAGCTTGCGCCAAAATTGTTTGAAGGTTTTCCTGATATGACGGCGCTTTCAAAAGCTGAACCGGATACATTATACCCCTTTATTGGCAAGGTGCGGAATTTTGCCAATAAAGCCAAATGGCTGGTTGAAATGGCGCAGAAAATAAAAAAGGACAGTAACATTCCCCTTACACAGGATGAACTTACAGCATTACCGGGTATTGGGCGAAAGTCTGCAAATGTTATACTGCGTGAAGCAGGTAAACCTGCCGAAGGTGTTATTGTTGACCTGCACGTGGTACGTGTTGCCCCAAGATTGGGAATAGCCGCAGGGGCCGACCCTAAAAAAATTGAAAAACAAATTATGGATACGCTGCCGCAAAAAGACTGGGACGCCGGTATGGCGATGTCTTTTTTAGGAAGGGAAATTTGCAGGCCCCAGCCCAAATGCGATTTGTGTTTGATGAATGGCGTTTGTGAATATTATAAGGCCAACAAATAACTGAAATCAGTTTATCGTTATTCTTTCCTTATTGCCGGATAAACTTTCAGGTATTTTTAAAAATCGTGATCAATCCTCCCCGGATTCGGTTACAGGTGCGGCCTGGCTCCTGTCCTAATTTTACTTTACTCTTTTACACCAGTTACACCTCATTGAAAGCTATTCCCGGGATAAATTAAAATCCGGAAATGAAATTACATCGTATCTGATATGCCATATTTAAAACAGTAATATCAATTGCCATGCAAAATTCAGATAACAGCTGCCGCAAGCATGCCATAGTAATTGGCGCAAGCCTTGGCGGGCTACTTACAGCACGTGTACTGAGCAGCCATTTTGAAAAAGTTACCATTCTCGAAAAAGATACTGTGAACGGGAGCCCTGAATCAAGAAAAGGGCAACCGCAGACACGTCACCTGCATGGATTACTGCCCGCAGGCTTAAATATCATTTCGCATTATTTTCCGGGTATCCAGGATGAGATAAAAGAAAGCGGTGCCAATGTGATGGACCTTGCGGCGTCAATGAAATGGTATTCATACGGCGGGTTTAAAAAACAATTTGATATTGGCATAAATGGCGTAACCGTCAGCCGGCCCATGCTTGAATACATCATCCGCAAAAGGGTAATGGCATTGCCAAATGTCGAACTGCGGGACGGCGCCTCTGTAAAACAATTGATGTACACTGCTGACCAGTTGAAAGTAACTGGTGTAATTGCTGAGCACAAGGAGGACGCCCGGCCTGAAGCATTATTAGCTGATTTGGTTACAGATGCAAGCGGCAGGGGTTCACGAGCACCACAATGGTTAAAAGAAATGGGCTATGATGCACCTGAAGTAAGTGAAGTGAAAGTAAATGTGGGTTATGCTACAAGAATCTATAAACGTGATCCCCATGATGAGCGTGGAAAAAACTGGATATTTTATACGCCTGAAGCGCCAAAAGAAACCAGGTTCGGCGGGGCTTTCCCGATTGAGGACAGCAGATGGATAGTAACAGTAGGGGGATGGCATGGCGACAGTGCACCGCCTGACGAAAAAGGCTATTATGATTACATTAAAGATTTGCCCAATCCGGATATTTATGATATTGTAAAAAACTGTGAACCATTGTCTGAAATCATACAATATAAGTTCCCGTTGAGCTTAAGGAGGCATTATGAAAAATTAAAGCGCTTCCCTTCGGGTTTTCTTGTACTGGGCGACGCCGTAACAAGTTTTAACCCCACTTACGGACAGGGAATGAGTTCGGCAGCATTGCAGGTTGCAGAGCTGGATAAATTATTTAAAGATGATGTTGCTGAAGGCCAAATAGCTAAACAGTATTTTAAACGGACAAAAAAAATAATTGATAACATCTGGCAACTCGCAACAGGAGAGGACTTTCGGTTTACAGAGACCACTGGTAAAAGGCCTCCTGCTATAAATTTTATAAACAAATATGTGGCAAGGGTACATAAAGCGGCGCTTTCTGATGAAGTGGTTTGCGGGGCTTTTCTTAAAGTAATGGGCTTGCTGAAACCGCCAACCTCACTTTTCCACCCTAAAATCTTGTGGAGGGTTTTAACTGCATAGCTTTTGTGATTTATTTTTTTGTACATTACTTTACTTTTATTTTACCTCAACCGGGGAGATGAAAGTAAAACTAAACGATTGCGGCTTTTCTGGAAACTATATCTTAAGCTAACCGGGTGGAAAGCAACAGGCGCCATTCCCTATCAATTGAAAAAATATGTGATGATAGTGGCGCCCCACACCAGCAACATGGATTTTGTTATTGGCCTGGCATTCCGAAGCTTATTGCGTTTAACACATATCAGGTTCCTTGGCAAAAAAGAATTGTTCAAGCCGCCTTTCGGTTTTATTTTCCGCATGCTGGGCGGCACTCCCGTTGACCGCTTCAGTAAACACAATATGGTTGACCAGGTGGTTACCTTATTTAACAGCAATGATAAATTTGCCATTGCACTTTCACCTGAAGGAACAAGGAAAAAAGTTAACAGGCTCCGCACGGGCTTTTATCATATTGCAAAAAAAGCCGGGGTACCCGTTGTTATGATCGGGCTTGATTATTCTAAAAAGCTGCTGATCGTTTCTGACCCTTTTTATGCTAC